>NZ_JBIBVY010000017.1:142239-177456 GCF_043080665.1 Streptomyces sp. NPDC014991 | reverse complement strand
CTTTGTACTCACCCTCTCGGGCTTTCCTCCGGGCGCTTCCCTTCGGTCTTGCGTTTCCGACTCTATCAGATCTTTTCTCGACCCGATTTCCTCGGCGCTTTCCAGGTTCCCGCTTCCGCGTTTCCCTTTCCGGCGGTTCCGACTTTATCAGAAGTTCTGAGCCGGATTTCCCACCCGCTCCGGGCATCGTGTCCGGCACAGAAGTGCCGGGCGTCCCGGTTGGGCGGAGCCGTAAACGTACTGGAGCGGGGCGCCCCGATGCAAATCCAGGCGCCCCGCTCCGGGCGAACACCGACGGGGGTCAGACCTCCACGACCACCGGGAGGATCATCGGCCTGCGGCGGTACCTGTCCGAGACCCACTTGCCCAGGGTCCGGCGGATGAGCTGCTGGAGCTGGTGGGGCTCCACGACGCCGTCCTGGGCGGACCGCTCCAGCACCTCAGTGACCTTCGGGAGGACCTCGATGAAGGCCGAGTCGTCGATGCCGGAGCCACGCGCCTGCACGTGCGGGCCGCCGGTGATCTTGCCGGTGGAGGCGTCAATGACCACGAAGACCGAGATGATGCCCTCGTCACCGAGGATCTTGCGATCCTTCAGAGCCGGCTCCCCGACGTCACCGACCGAGAGGCCGTCGACGTAGACGTATCCGGCCTGGACCTTGCCGGAGATCCTGGCCTTGCCCCCGACGAGGTCGACCACCACGCCGTCCTCGGCGATGACGATGCGGTCGTGGGGCACGCCGGTCAGCGCGCCCAGTTCGGCGTTGGCCCGCAGGTGGCGCCACTCGCCGTGCACCGGCATCAGGTTCTTCGGGCGGCAGATGTTGTAGAAGTACAGCAGCTCGCCCGCGGACGCGTGGCCGGACACGTGCACCTTGGCGTTGCCCTTGTGGACGACGTTGGCCCCCCAGCGGGTCAGGCCGTTGATCACGCGGTAGACCGCGTTCTCGTTACCGGGGATCAGCGAGGACGCCAGAATCACCGTGTCGCCGTCGACGATCCGGATCTGGTGGTCGCGGTTGGCCATGCGGGACAGAGCCGCCATCGGCTCGCCCTGTGAGCCCGTGCAGACCAGGACCACCTGGTGGTCGGGCAGGTCGTCCAGCGTCCTGACGTCGACCACCAGGCCCGGCGGGACCTTCAGGTAGCCGAGGTCGCGGGCGATTCCCATGTTGCGGACCATGGAGCGTCCGACGAAGGCGACCCGGCGGCCGTACTCGTGGGCCGCGTCCAGGATCTGCTGGATGCGGTGGACGTGGCTGGCGAAGCTCGCGACGATGATCCGCTTGTTGGCGTTGGCGAAGACCGTGCGCAGGACGTTGGAGATGTCCCGCTCGGGCGGGACGAACCCCGGCACCTCGGCGTTCGTCGAGTCGGCGAGGAGCAGGTCGATGCCCTCCTCGCTGAGCCGCGCGAACGCGTGCAGGTCGGTGAGCCGGTTGTCCAGCGGAAGCTGGTCCATCTTGAAGTCGCCGGTGTGGACGACCATGCCGGCGGGGGTGCGGATGGCGACCGCGAGGGCGTCCGGGATGGAGTGGTTGACGGCGACGAACTCGCAGTCGAACGGGCCGATGCGCTCGCGGTTCCCCTCCGTCACCTCCAGGGTGTACGGGCGGATCCGGTGCTCCTGGAGCTTGGCCTCGATCAGGGCGAGGGTCAGCTTGGAGCCGATCAGCGGGATGTCCGGCTTCTCGCGGAGCAGGAAGGGGACGCCGCCGATGTGGTCCTCGTGGCCGTGCGTGAGGACGATGCCCTCGATGTCGTCGAGGCGGTCCCGGATGGACGTGAAGTCCGGAAGGATCAGATCGATTCCGGGCTGCTCCTCCTCGGGGAAGAGCACTCCGCAGTCGACGATCAGCAGACGGCCTCCGTACTCGAAGACCGTCATGTTCCGGCCGATCTCGCCGAGGCCGCCGAGCGGGGTGACCCGCAGGCCGCCCTGGGGCAGCGGCGGGGGCGAGCCGAGTTCAGGGTGCGGATGACTCAAAAGACTCTCCTCACCACGCGCGCCACGTACCGGTACGGCACGTGGCGCGCATGACGTTCGTGCGGAAGCAGTTGTCGTTGTGTGATGCGGGCACCGGTGTCCCGCGGTCTTCTGTTGTTCTTCAGTTGTGAAGCCCGGGTGATGCCAAGTCTGTTGTCAGAGCTGTACCCCACCGGCAGCAAGATCGCTCTTGAGCTGGGAGATCTCCTCGGGCGAGCACTCGACCATGGGCAGGCGCAGCGGCCCGGCGGGCAGGCCCTGGAGGGCGAGCGCGGCCTTGGTGGTCATGACGCCCTGAGTGCGGAACATGCCCGTGTAGACCGGGAGCAGCTTCTGGTGGATCTCGGTGGCCTTGACGACGTCACCGGTGACGTAGGCGTCCACGAGGGCGCGCAGGTCGGGGGTGACCAGGTGGCCGACGACCGAGACGAAGCCGACCGCGCCCACGGAGAGCAGCGGAAGGTTGAGCATGTCGTCGCCGGAGTACCAGGCGAGGCGCGACCGGGCGATGGCCCAGCCGGCGCGGCCGAGGTCGCCCTTGGCGTCCTTGTTCGCGACGATCCGGGGGTGCTCGGCGAGCCGGACGAGGGTCTCCGTGCTGATCGGGACGCCGCTGCGGCCGGGGATGTCGTAGAGCATGACCGGCAGCCCGGTCGCGTCGGCGACGGTGGTGAAGTGCCGGTACAGGCCCTCCTGAGGGGGCTTGTTGTAGTACGGCGTGACGACCAGCAGGCCGTGTGCGCCGTCGCGCTCGGCCTGGCGGGCCAGCTCGACGCTGTGGTGGGTGTCGTTGGTGCCAACACCGGCCACGACGTGGGCGCGGTCGCCGACCGCCTCCACCACCGCTCGTACCAGGTCCGATTTCTCCGCGTCACTGGTCGTGGGGGACTCGCCGGTGGTGCCGTTGATGATCAGGCCGTCGTTGCCTGCGTCCACCAGGTGGGCGGCGAGCCGCTGCGCGCCGTCGAGGTCGAGTGCGCCGTCCGCCGTGAAGGGCGTGACCATGGCGGTGAGGACCCGCCCGAAGGGGGTCTGCGGAGTCGAGGTCGGAGCCATGGGTAACACGCTACTCGGTGCCCGACGGGGGGTGCGCCCGTGGGGTCTCGGGAAAGTCCGGACAAAGAAGGAGCCCGGCACTGCCTGCTCGGGGGTTCAAGCAGTGCCGGGTCCGTTTGATCAGGCTAGATGAACTTCTACAAATGCCGCAATACGGACACTTCGCGAGGCTGACCCGTACATCCGTTCCGGGCGGCCGAACAGGGCTTCGTCACGGGGCCACCCGCCCGTTCGCGTTGAAGGCGGCGTACGTGAGCGGCATCAGTTTCGCCCACTCCGCCTCCATCTTCTCCCCCACCATCTCGATCTCCCGCTGCGGGAAGGACGGCACCTTGGCCAGCTCGTGCTGGGTGCGCAGACCGAGGAAGTGCATCAGGGAGCGGGCGTTGCAGGTGGCGTACATGGAGGAGTAGAGGCCGACGGGCAGGGCCGAGCGGGCCACCTCGCGTGCGACGCCCTCGCCGAGGAGCTTCTGGTAGGCCGCGTACGCCTGCTCGTACGACTCCCGGAGGGTGCTGCTCACGCTCTCGTGCTGGCCCGGGGTGCCCTCGACGAAGACGTACTTGCCCGGGCGGCCCTGCTGGACCAGCTTGCGGGAGCTGTCGGGGACGTAGAAGACGGGCTCCAGCTCCCGGTAGCGGCCGGACTCCTCGTTGTACGACCAGCCGACCCGGTGCCGCATGAACTCGCGGAACACGAAGATCGGGGCGCTGACGAAGAAGGTCATCGAGTTGTGCTCGAACGGGCTGCCGTGCCGGTCGCGCAGCAGGTAGTTGATCAGACCCTTGGAGCGCTCGGGGTCCTTCTTCAGCTCGTCCAGGGACTGCTCGCCGGCGGTCGAGACACGGGCGGCGAAGAGGACATCGGCGTCCGACGCACTGGACTTCACCAGCTCGACGGTGACGTCACTGCGGAACGTGAGCGACTCGGTGGTCACGGGGGTTGGGGTCCTTCCCTCACTTCTGTGGTTCGCGCCCACCTTACGGGGCACCCGCCGGGGCCGGAGCGGCACCTCGCTCCGGAGAAGACACCGGCGACTTTTTCCGACATGGGCACCTTTTGTGTCACTCGATCGTCTGTATCGATGAGAACCGCACGTTCGATCCACACCCGAGAGGAGAGGCACCGCCATGTTCCGTCGGCGCGAGCCCGTACCCTTCGCCTTCCTGGCCGAGGCGGACAGGTTCCGCAGCAATGTCACTCCCCCGCCCCGCCGGCGGGTGCCCTTCGGCGAGATGGCCGGGGTCTGGCTGCTGGGGCTGACCATCGTCGCCGGGCTGGTCGGCGCCCTGATCGTCGCAATGCCGGCGCTGTCCACGCCGTCCGGTGCGCCGACCCAGCAGTCCCAGGCGTCCCACGGGCAACCGGCCGGGGGTCACTGACCCTTCCGGACGCTCAAGGCTGGTGAGCGATAACACAGCCGGATAATCTCACCGGGCACAGTCCACGCGAGGACCGAGTGAGGACCAGCCGTGCCCCTGCCCTTCCTGACGGCCGACCGCACCTTCGAAACGGCGTCCGAGAGCGCGCTGCCGTACGACGACCCGGACCGCTGGCGGCGCCCCTACCGGCCGGGACCTTGGCGGGTGGGTGTGGCCGCCCTGGGACTGCTGCTCGCCTCGTTCGTCCTGTTCGCGGCCGTCCTCATCGCGCCGGCCGGCTCGCTGTCCTCCGCCGGCACGGTCCTCGCCGCCGGTCTGGCGATCGTCGCCGGCGCGCTGCGGCTGCTGCGCATGGGGGTGTGGGTGAGCCGGCGCGGACTGCGCCGGGTCGGTCTCGTGCTGACGCGGACCGTGCCGTGGCCGCGCGTGGTCTCCGTGCGGACGGTGCAGCAGCCGGTGCGCTGGCTGGGCCTGCCGCGCACGGTGCAGGGACAGGCGCTGGTGCTCGTACGCAAGGACCGGCGTGCCGACGACCCGGCTCCGCTGCTCACCACGCACAGCCTGGACTTCCTTGGTCGTCCGGCGGCCTTCGACCGGGCGGCCGACACGGTGGAAACCTGGGCCGCGGAGAACCGGCGCGGCTGACCCGGGCACCGGACGGACGGGCCGGCCCGCGCTGCCGCGGGCCGGCCCGTCGACGTAGGTACGGCATCCGGGCGCGGACCTGGGTCGGCGGCCGGCCCGTCACCAGCCCACTCGGCCCTCCCCCGATGGGAAGCGGACGCGGGACGGTGTCGGTGGGGGTGGGTCAGGTCCGCGCGGGTTCGGCGTCGTGCAGGGCGATGGCCCGCTGCATCGCCTTCCTGGCCCGTGGGGTGTCGTGGGCGTCGTGGTAGGCGACGGCGAGGCGGAACCAGCAGCGCCAGTCGTCGGGCGACTCCTCCGTCTCGGCCTTGCGCCGGGCGAAGACCTCGTCGGCCGAATCGCGGTCGATCCGGCCGCTGGGCATGCGCTTCAGCTCGTCGACGGGCAGGCCGCCCTCGGCGTCGAGTTCGGCGGCGAGCCGGTTGGCCCGGCGGACGAACTGGGTGTTCTTCCACAGGAACCACAGGCCGATGACCGGCAGGATCAGCACCGCCACGCCGAATGTGACCGTCAGGAGCGTGCCGGACTGGATGAGCATGACGCCGCGGCTGCCCACCAGGAGGAAGTAGAAGACCAGGACGGCGGCCGTGACGAGGTAGGTGATCTTCGCGCGCATGACGGATGGCTCAGCTCAGGTCCAGGAAGTGCTCCAGGCCGAACGTGAGGCCTGGAGTGGTCACCACGCGGCGCGCGCCGAGCAGGATGCCCGGCATGAAGCTGCTGTGGTGCAGGGAGTCGTGCCGGACGGTCAGGGTCTCGCCCTCGGCGCCGAGCAGCACCTCCTGGTGGGCCAGGAGACCGCGGAGCCGGACGGCGTGCACCGGGATCCCGTCGACGTCCGCGCCCCGGGCGCCGTCGAGGGCCGTGACGGTGGCGTCCGGTGCCGGGGCCGTGCCGGCCGCCCGGCGGGCCTCGGCGATGAGCTGGGCCGTGCGGGTGGCCGTACCGCTCGGGGCGTCGACCTTGTTCGGGTGGTGCAGTTCGACCACCTCGACGGACTCGAAGTACGGCGCGGCGATCTGCGCGAACTTCATGGTCAGGACGGCGCCGATGGAGAAGTTCGGCGCGATGAGCACGCCGGTCCGCGGGGACCGGGCGAGCTGGTCCCGGAGCTGGGTGAGTCGCTCCTCGGTCCAGCCGGTGGTACCGACGACCGCGTGGATGCCGTGGCGCACGCAGAAGTCGAGGTTGTCCATGACCGAGGCGGGGGTGGTCAGCTCGACGGCGACCTGGGCGCCGGTCTCCACCAGGGTCTGGAGCGTGTCGCCCCGGCCGAGGGCGGCGACCAGTTCCATGTCCTCGGCGGCCTCGACCGCCCTGACCGCCTCGGACCCGATCCGGCCCCGGGCACCGAGGACCGCCACGCGCAGCTTGCTCATCTTCGCTTCCTTACCGACTTACCGACTTATCGATTCCGAGGACGGACGGGTCAGGCGACAGCATCGTGCAGGCGTGCGGCCTGCTTGTCCTTCAGCGGGCCGATGACCGACAGCGACGGGCGCTGGCCCAGGATGTCGCGGGCGACCGAGCGGACCTCGTCCGGGGTGACCGCGGCGATCCTGGCCAGCATCTCGTCGACGGACATCTGCTCGCCCCAGCACAGCTCGCTCTTGCCGATGCGGTTCATCAGCGCGCCGGTGTCCTCCAGGCCCAGGACGGTGGAGCCCCGCAGCTGGCCGACGGCGCGGGTTATCTCGTCGTCGGAGAGGCCGTTGTCCGCGACGTGGTCGAGTTCGTCCCGGCAGATCCGCAGCACATCGTGGACCTGCGAGGGACGGCAGCCGGCGTACACGCCGAACAGGCCGCAGTCGGCGAAGCCCGAGGTGTAGGAGTACACGCTGTAGGCGAGGCCGCGCTTCTCGCGGACCTCCTGGAACAGCCGGGACGACATTCCGCCGCCGAGGGCGGTGTTCAGCACGCCCATGGCCCAGCGGCGGTCGTCGGTGCGGGCGAGGCCCGGCATGCCGAGGACGACGTGCGCCTGCTCGGTCTTGCGGCCGAGCAGGTCGACCTTGCCGTGGGTGCGGATCACACGGCGGCCGTCGCGCGGGGCGATGGGGCGCGCGTCCGTGTTCCCGAGGGCGCCCGCCTTCTCGAAGGCCGCGCGGACCTGTCGTACGACCTTGTTGTGGTCGATGTTGCCGGCGCAGGCGACCACGAGGTGCGTGGGGTCGTAGTGCTTCCGGTAGAAGCGGCGGATGCGGTCGGCGGTGAGGGCGTTGACCGTGTCGACGGTGCCGAGGACCGGGCGGCCGAGGGCGTTGTTGCCGAACATGGTCTGCGCGAACAGGTCGTGCACGCAGTCGCCCGGGTCGTCCTCGGTCATCGCGATCTCTTCGAGGATCGCGCCGCGCTCGACGTCGACGTCCTCCTCACGGATCAGGGAGCCGGTCAGCATGTCGCAGACGACGTCGATGGCGAGGGGCAGGTCGGTGTCGAGCACCCGCGCGTAGTAGCACGTGTACTCCTTCGCCGTGAACGCGTTCATCTCGCCGCCGACGGCGTCGACCGCGGAGGAGATGTCGAGCGCGCTGCGCCGGGAGGTGCCCTTGAAGAGCAGGTGCTCCAGGTAGTGCGTGGCGCCGTTCAGGGCCGGGGTCTCGTCGCGGGAGCCGACGTGCGCCCAGATGCCGAAGGTGGCGGAGCGGACCGAGGGCAGGGTCTCGGTGACGATCCGCAGGCCGCCCGGGAGGGTGGTCCTGCGGACCGTGCCGATGCCGGCCGTGCCC
Organism: Streptomyces sp. NPDC014991; assembly: GCF_043080665.1. Classification (NCBI taxonomy): domain Bacteria; kingdom Bacillati; phylum Actinomycetota; class Actinomycetes; order Kitasatosporales; family Streptomycetaceae; genus Streptomyces; species Streptomyces sp. NPDC014991. The sequence continues at coordinate 169,657 of NZ_JBIBVY010000017.1, read as the reverse complement.
TTGACGAGCGTTTGGGTACGGGCGACGGCCCGCGCCTCCGAAGAGGTGCGGGCCGTCGCCTTGGAGCTACGGGACGTCACTGGTCGGCGTCGTCCTTCACGGTCTCGTCGGCGTCCTCGCCCTCGATCACGGGGATCAGGGAGAGCTTGCCGCGGGAGTCGATCTCGGCGATCTCGACCTGGACCTTGTGGCCCACGCCGAGGACGTCCTCGACGTTCTCCACGCGCTTGCCGCCGGCGAGCTTGCGGATCTGCGAGATGTGCAGCAGACCGTCCTTGCCCGGGAGCAGCGACACGAACGCGCCGAAGGTCGTGGTCTTGACGACCGTACCCAGGTAGCGCTCGCCGACCTCCGGCATGGTCGGGTTGGCGATGCCGTTGATCGTGGCGCGGGCGGCCTCGGCCTGCGAGCCGACCTGGGCACCGATGTAGATGGTGCCGTCGTCCTCGATCGTGATCTCGGCGCCGGTGTCCTCCTGGATCTGGTTGATCATCTTGCCCTTGGGGCCGATGACCTCACCGATCTTGTCGACCGGGATCTTGACGGTGATGATCCGCGGGGCGTTCGGGGACATCTCGTCGGGCCGGTCGATGGCCTCCATCATCACGTCGAGGATGTGGAGACGGGCGTCGCGGGCCTGCTTGAGGGCCGCGGCCAGGACGGAGGCCGGGATGCCGTCCAGCTTGGTGTCGAGCTGGAGGGCGGTCACGAACTCCTTGGTGCCGGCGACCTTGAAGTCCATGTCACCGAAGGCGTCCTCCGCACCGAGGATGTCGGTGAGGGCGACGTAGTGGGTCTCGCCGTTGATCTCCTGGGAGATCAGGCCCATGGCGATACCGGCGACCGGGGCCTTCAGGGGCACACCGGCGTTCAGCAGCGACATGGTGGAGGCGCAGACCGAGCCCATGGACGTCGAGCCGTTGGAGCCGAGGGCCTCGGACACCTGGCGGATCGCGTAGGGGAACTCCTCGCGCGTCGGCAGGACCGGCACGATCGCGCGCTCGGCGAGGGCGCCGTGGCCGATCTCGCGGCGCTTCGGGGAACCGACGCGGCCGGTCTCACCGACGGAGTACGGCGGGAAGTTGTAGTTGTGCATGTAGCGCTTGCGGGTCACCGGGGAGAGGGTGTCCAGCTGCTGCTCCATACGGAGCATGTTGAGGGTGGTGACGCCCAGGATCTGGGTCTCGCCACGCTCGAACAGCGCGGAGCCGTGCACCCGCGGGATGGCCTCGACCTCGGCGGCCAGCGTGCGGATGTCGGTGACACCGCGGCCGTCGATGCGCTTCTTCTCCTTGATCACGCGCTCGCGGACCAGCTGCTTGGTGAGCGAGCGGTACGCGGCGGAGATCTCCTTCTCGCGGCCCTCGAACTCCGGGAGGAGCTTCTCGGCGGCGAGCGCCTTGACGCGGTCCAGCTCGGCCTCGCGGTCCTGCTTGCCGGCGATGGTGAGCGCCTGGGCCAGCTCGGGGCGGACGGCCGCGGTCAGGGCCTCGAAGACGTCGTCCTGGTAGTCCAGGAAGACCGGGAACTCGGCGGTCGGCTTGGCGGCCTTCGCGGCGAGGTCGGCCTGCGCGCGGCAGAGGACCTTGATGAAGGGCTTCGCGGCGTCCAGACCGGCGGCGACGACCTCCTCGGTCGGCGCCTCGGCGCCGCCCTCGACCAGCTTGATGGTCTTCTCGGTGGCCTCGGCCTCGACCATCATGATCGCGACGTCGCCGTCCTCCAGGGCGCGGCCGGCGACGACCATGTCGAAGACGGCGTCCTCCAGCTCGGTGTGGGTCGGGAACGCGACCCACTGACCGCGGATCAGCGCGACGCGGACGCCGCCGATCGGGCCGGAGAAGGGCAGGCCGGCCAGCTGCGTGGACGCGGACGCGGCGTTGATCGCCACGACGTCGTACAGGTGGTCGGGGTTGAGGGCCATGATCGTGGCGACGACCTGGATCTCGTTGCGCAGGCCCTTCTTGAAGGACGGGCGCAGCGGGCGGTCGATCAGGCGGCAGGTGAGGATCGCGTCCTCGGAGGGCCGGCCCTCACGACGGAAGAAGCTGCCGGGGATCTTGCCGGCGGCGTACATCCGCTCCTCGACGTCCACCGTCAGGGGGAAGAAGTCGAGCTGGTCCTTGGGGTTCTTGGAGGCGGTGGTGGCCGACAGCACCATGGTGTCGTCGTCCAGGTACGCCACGGCGGAGCCGGCGGCCTGCTTGGCCAGGCGGCCCGTCTCGAAGCGGATGGTGCGGGTGCCGAAGGAGCCGTTGTCGATGACGGCCTCGGCGTAGTGGGTCTCGTTCTCCACTAGCGATTTCTCCGTTACTTGTCGTCTTTCGTCCCTCGGCTGCCCGTGTGGCAGGGGGACGGTGGCGGAGAAGCGCGCCGTCTGGTGCGGGCCGGTCTTCGATCGAAGCACCCGGGGCTCACTTCCCCCCGGGGGCCACTACCGAGGACCGGCGGCGGCGCGGTGCGCTTCTCCTCTTCTACATCGTGCTGTGTCGTACGTACTGCGTTCGTACCGCGTTGTGCTACCACACTACAAAGCGTCGGTGACACTCCGCACGTTTCCGCACGTGCGGCGAAGTATGCCGGGTGCGGTGCGATTTCCCGCATACGGCAAAGGGAGCGGTCCCGGGTTCCGGGAACCGCCCCCTTCATGGCGTCCTACTTGGCGCCGGCCGCACCGCGGCGGATGCCCAGGCGGTCGACCAGCGCACGGAAGCGCTGGATGTCCTTCTTCGCCAGGTACTGCAGCAGGCGACGGCGCTGACCGACCAGGATCAGCAGACCACGACGGGAGTGGTGGTCGTGCTTGTGGGTCTTGAGGTGCTCGGTCAGGTCCGAGATCCGGCGCGAGAGCATGGCGACCTGGACCTCGGGGGAGCCGGTGTCGCCCTCCTTCTGACCGAACTCGCTGATGATCTGCTTCTTCGTAGCGGCGTCGAGCGACACGCGTACTCCTCGTAGTCTGTGCATGGCCACCGAGTGCCCCCGGTCTTGGTCTCGGGGGAGCTTCCGTTACTCGGGAGGCGGGGATCCGCTGGGCGCGGCCTCCAGGGCGCAGTTTCCTGCGGGCTCCGGGGGTGCGTACACGAACGGCCGTCACTCAGGGTACCAGCCCGTGGCGGGCGTCCTCCCCCAGGGTCCTCTCGCCCTCCTGAGCGGACGACCCTGGGGCCACTAGGGTGAGCGCCCGGACCGTACGTACCTCGGGAAGGGGTCGCTGCACGATGGCGGAAACGGAAGCGGAGATCAAGGCGCGCAAGGAGCGGGAGCGGGACGAGCTGTACGGGCTCGACATCTCCGGTGCCGAGTGGCAGTGCGCGCCGGGCACGGAGGAGCACGAGGAGCGGGTGGAGATCGCCTACCTGCCCGGCGGCGCGGTGGCGATGCGGTCCTCGCTCGACCCGGACACCGTGCTGCGCTACACCGAGGCGGAGTGGCGGGCGTTCGTGCTGGGCGCTCGGGACGGCGAGTTCGATCTGAAGCCCATGGCCCACAACGGGGGGCTGGACGCGCAGTGAGCCGCACGCCGGTGCGGTGACCGGGCCCCGGCTCCTGGTGAGCCGGGGCCCGTGCCGTTGGCCGCGCCGGTGCGCCCGTCGGCCCGCCGGCCGGCCGGTCGTCGCGGATCCGGCCGTCGCGGGGACGGACACGGTCGGCCGGTCGTCAGGCGGCCCGGTCCTCAGGCGGCCCGGTCGTCAGGCGGCATGACGGTCAGGCCGCCGGTCGTCAGGAGCTGGTCATCGACCGTGCCGTCGCGTACACGTCGAAGACGGCCAGGGCGAGCGGGATCAGCGTCAGCAGCACGAAGCCTTCGCAGATCTCCAGGAAGCGGCCCCAGAAGGGCGTCAGTCCACCGCGCGGCAGGATCAGGCCGAGCGCGGTCACCAGGGCCGTGGCGAGCGCGATGACCGCGATCAGCCAGACGGTACGGATGTCGAGGTCCGTGCGGTCCCCGGCCAGCGCCGCGCGCATGATGTGCTGCGGCGGGTTCAGGGCGAGACCGAGGCCCAGCAGGACCAGGGAGGCGAGCCCGGCCGCGAGGACGGAGGCGACCTGGGCGGTGTAGCGGAACAGGCCGGCGCGCATGAGCATCGCGATGCCGGTGGCGAACGCGAGCAGCTGGGCCCAGACGTCGTCGGAGAAGCCGAGCACGGCCGAGGCGCCTACGGCGAGCAGCGCGCAGCCGCCGACCAGGCCGACGAGGAGTTCGTGGCCGCGCCGCGCCTGCGCCTCGATGCGCTCGGTGTCCACGGGCTCCTGCGCGGCGGTCTCGGTGCCGTAGGCGGAGCGCGGGGTGCCGCTGCTGGGGTTCTCGAAGCCGATCGGCAGCCGGGCGAAGCGCATCGACATGCCGGGCAGGAAGGCCAGAGCGCCGACGGCGACGGGCGCGCACAGGGCGGCCGTCTCGGTCGGGGCCCAGCCGGTGACGGTCGCGACGAAGACGCTGACCAGGGCGATCGCCGAGGCGAACACGAAGGCGACGAAGGGGCCGTCGCCGTGGGGTGCGCACAGGGCGAGGACCAGTGCGGCGACCAGGACGGCCGCGCACGCCAGCAGGAACTGGAGCCTGCCGATGCCCTCGCCGTCGCTCAAGGGCAGCAGGCCGCTGCCGGCGACGCCGATGTTGGGCAGGGCGCCCAGGCCGAGAGCGACGGCCGAACCGCGGTCGTCGTAGACGCGGGCGCGGACCGCGGAGAGCACGACCAGGAGGACCCCGGTGACGGCGGCGAGGATGCCGGCCAGGCCGTGCATGTCGTGCAGCGGGTCGGCGGTCCAGGCGACGAACGCGAGCAGGGCGGGCAGCACCCCGCCGCCGACCAGGCCCGCGGCCCGGGTCAGGTCGCCGCTCCACAGCTTGTGCTGCCGGGTGACGGAGGAGGCGACGGCCTCGGCGACATCGTCGTGGACGGCCGGCGGCAGGGACTCGGCGAACGGGCGGAGAGTGAGGAGTTCGCCGTCGAGGATGCGCTGGGCGGCGAAGGAGCGGGCGCTGTCCAGCACGGTGCCGTCGGTGCGGACCAGGTGGTAGCCGACCGGGGCGCCCGCGGTGGGGCTCTGCTGGGACAGCCGGAGGATCTCGGGGTAGAGGTCGGCGACCGGGACGTCGTCGGGCAGTGCCACGTCGATACGGCTGTCCGGCGCGACGATGGTGACCCGGCAGAAGCCGAGTCCGGTGCCGGTGCCGGATCCGGAAGGGGCTCCCGTCCCGGGTCCGCCGGTGGCGGCGGCCGTCATGCTCACCTGCTGCTCCCCCTCAGTGGTGGTGGTGCGTCTATGTCGTGAAGGTCCCGTGCCGGTTCGCTCCGTGCGCGACGGCAGGGGTGCCGTGCGGCGGCCTTCCGGGGCCGTCTCCCCTCTGTATCGAGGGGTCTGTCCCGGTATCTCCGGCCTGCTCGGCGTGTGCTCACGCGAACATCCGGCACCCTACCGCTCACCCGTGTCCCGTGAACTCAGTAGGATCACGCGGCGGCCTGCGCTCGCCGGACACGGGGTGGCGTGCGGAATGCCTGGGTCGGGCAAGGGAATTGGTGAGCGGTGAGCCAGATTGTCGTGAAGCGCCCTCCCCGGGCGCTGCCGTCCGAGGTGCCCACGGAAGAGGTCGTCGTCCAGCCACCGCCGGAACTGCCGCGGGGGCACCAGGAGAGCGTGCTGATGCAGCTCCTGCCCACGCTGGGCATGGGCGGTTCGGTGGTCTTCTTCTTCACGAACGGTCAGCCGTTCATGAAGATCATGGGCATGATCATGATCGCCTCGACGGTGGGGATGTCCATCGCGATGGTGGTCCGCTTCCGCCGCGGCTCCCAGGGCCAGCTGGCCGACATGCGCCGCGACTACCTCAGCTATCTGTCACAGACGCGCAAGTCCGCCGTACGGACGGCGAAGGCCCAGCGGGACGCGCAGTACTACCTGCACCCCTCCCCCGAGCAGCTGTGGGCGCTCGTCGCCGAGGGCAGCCGGGTGTGGGAGCGGCGGCCCGGCGACGAGGACTTCGCGCACGTACGCATCGGCCTGGGCCCGCAGCCGCTGGCGACCCCGCTCGTCCCCCCGGAGACGGGACCCGTCGAGCAGCTGGAACCGCTGACCGCCGGGGCGATGCAGCGTTTCCTCGCCGCGCACCACAGCGTCGGCGACCTGCCGATGGCCGTGTCGCTGCGTGCCTTCTACCACGTCACGGTCAGCGGTGAACCGCAGTCCGTACGGGCCTCGGCCCGCGCCCTGGTCGGCTCGCTGGCCTCGCTGCACTCCCCGCAGGACCTGATCATCGCGGTGGCCGCGGGCCGCGAGGCACTGCCGCACTGGGACTGGGCGAAGTGGCTGCCGCACGTGCAGGCACCCGGCGCCGTGGACGGCGCGGGCTCCCGCCGGCTGATCGGCGCCGACCCGCGCGAGCTGGAGGACCTGCTCGCCGCCCGGCTGACCGGCCGGCCGCGCTTCCACCCCGGCGCGCAACCGCTGCTGGACGAGCCGCACATCGTGCTCGTCCTGGACGAGCTGTCCCTGCTGCCCGACTCGGTCCTCGCCAACCCGGAGGGACTCCAGGGCGTCACGGTGCTCGAGGTGGTACCGGGCGACCTCACGACGGCGGGCGGCGACCTGTCCATCGTCGTACAGCCCGGCCAGCTGCGCCTGGAGTCCGGGCACGGCGAGGTCTACGACGGCACCCCGGACGCCCTCTCCTACGAGTCGGCCGAGGCGCTGGCCCGGCAGCTCGCGCCGCTGCGCATGGCGTCGGGCGGCGATGACGACGAACCGCTGCTCGCCAACCTGGAGTTCACCGACCTGCTGGGCCTCGGCGACGCGGCGTCCGTCGACACCAAGCGGACCTGGCGACCGCGCGCGCTCGCGGAACGGCTGCGGGTGCCGATCGGCGTCGGCGAGGACGGCAGGCCCGTCATGCTGGACCTGAAGGAGGCCGCGCAGGAGGGCATGGGCCCGCACGGCCTGTGCGTCGGCGCCACCGGTTCCGGCAAGTCGGAGCTGCTGCGCACGCTCGTGCTGGGCCTCGCGGTCACCCACTCTTCGGAGACCCTGAACTTCGTCCTCGCGGACTTCAAGGGCGGCGCGACCTTCGCCGGCATGGCACAGATGCCGCACGTGGCGGCCGTCATCACCAACCTGGCCGACGACCTCACCCTGGTCGACCGCATGGGCGACTCCATCCGCGGCGAACTGAACCGCCGCCAGGAACTGCTGCGCGACGCCGGCAACTACGCCAACATCCACGACTACGAGAAGGCACGCGCGGCGGGCGCCCCCCTCCAGCCGATCCCCTCCCTGGTCCTGGTCATCGACGAGTTCAGCGAACTGCTGACCGCCAAGCCGGACTTCATCGAGATGTTCGTGCAGATCGGCCGGATCGGCCGTTCGCTGGGCGTGCACCTGCTGCTCGCCTCCCAGCGCCTGGAGGAGGGCCGGCTGCGCGGCCTCGAGACCTACCTGTCGTACCGGATCGGTCTGCGCACCTTCTCCGCCGCCGAGTCCCGCGCCGCGCTCGGCGTCCCCGACGCCTACGAACTGCCCAACGTGCCCGGTTCCGGCTTCCTGAAGTACGGCACGGACGAGATGGTCCGCTTCAAGGCGGCGTACGTCTCCGGCGTGTACCGCTCGGGCGCGCAGCGCGGAGCACTGACCGGCGGACAACTGCCCATGGACCGGCGGCCGGTGCTGTTCACGGCCACCGAGGTGCCCGTGCGGTACAGCGCCGTCCCGCAGCAGCGCACGCACTCCGAGGCCGCGGTGGACGAGGCGCTGGCCGACACCGTCCTCGACGTGATCGTGCGCCGTCTGGAGGCACAGGGCCCGGCCGCGCACCAGGTGTGGCTGCCCCCGCTGGAGAGCCCGCCGTCACTGGACGCGCTCCTGCCGGGCCTGGCGGCGGTGCAGGGCCGCGGCCTGACCCAGCCCGGCTACGAGGGCGCGGGCCGGCTGGTCGTCCCCGCCGGCCTCGTCGACAAGCCGTACGAGCAGCGCCGCGACCGGCTGATGCTCGACTTCTCCGGCGCGGCCGGCCACATGCAGATCGTCGGCGGCCCCCAGTCCGGCAAGTCCACACTGCTGCGCTCCCTGATCTGCTCCTTCGCGCTCACCCACACGCCGTACGAGGTGCAGTTCTACGGCCTCGACTTCGGTGGCGGTGGCATGGCCGCGGTCGGCGGCCTGCCGCACGTCGGCGGCATCGCCTCGCGTCTGGACCCCGAGCGCGTCCGCCGTACGGTCTCCGAGGTGTACGGCGTGCTGACCCGCCGCGAGGAGTACTTCCGCACGACCGGCATCGCCTCGATCGCCGACTACCGCGCCCGGCGTGCCCGCGGCGACATCTCGGTGACCGACCAGCCGTGGGGTGACGTCTTCCTGGTCATCGACGGCTGGGGCAACTTCCGCGCGGACTACGAGGGACTGGAGACGGCGGTCCTGGACATCGCCGCCCGCGGCCTCGGCTACGGCATCCACGTGATCATCACGGCGTCGCGCTCGATGGAGGTCCGGGCCAACCTCAAGGACCACCTCATGAACCGGCTGGAGCTGCGCCTGGGCGACGTCATGGATTCGGAGATCGACCGCAAGGTGGCGGTGAACGTCCCCGCGGGCGTCCCCGGCCGCGGTCTGTCCCCGCAGAAACTGCACTTCATGGCGGCGGTCCCGCGCATCGACGGCCTCACCTCCGACACGGACCTTGCCGAGGCCACGGCCGCGCTCACGACCGAGGTCGGACGCCACTGGCAGGCGCCGGGCGCTCCGAAGGTACGGCTGCTGCCGCGCCGGCTGGAGGCCGTCGAACTGCCCTCCGGCGAGCGTTTCCCGCAGCGCGGCATCGCCTTCGCGCTCGACGAGGAGAACCTGGAACCGGTGTTCCTCGACTTCGAGCAGGACCCGTTCTTCCTCGTCTTCGGCGAGAGCGAATCCGGCAAGTCCAACCTGCTGCGCCTGCTGATCAAGCAGCTCACCCTGCGGTACGGCGGCGACGAGGCGAAGTTCTTCGTGGTGGACAACCGGCGCTCGCTGCTGGACGTCACGCCGGCGTCCCACCTCGCGGAGTACATTCCGATGTCCAGCCAGATGGAGCACCACATGGTGGCCCTGGCCGACCTCATGCAGCGCCGCACCCCGACCGCCGACGTCACGCCGCAGCAGCTGCGGGACCGCAGCTGGTGGCGCGGCCCGCAGGTCTTCGTCGTCATCGACGACTACGACCTCGTCTCCAACTCCAGCGGCAACCCGCTCAGCGGCCTGACGGAAATGCTGCCCTTCGCCCGCGACGTCGGCGTCCGCTTCATCATCGCCCGCTCCTCCGCGGGCGCCGGCCGCGCCTCCTACGAGCCGTTCATGCAGCGCATGAAGGAACTCGGCGCCCAGGGCATCGTCCTGGCCGGCGACCCGGCGGAGGGCGACATCCTGAACGGCGTGCGGCCCCGTCCGATGCCCGCGGGACGCGGCGTCTTCGTGTCCCGCAAGCGGGGGAAGCCGCTGGTGCAGACTGGATTGGTGGACGTGCAGTACTGAGACGGGGGCGAGGCTGGGGCGGGTGCCGAGGTGGCGCGCGCCCCTTCCGTCGTCCGGGTCGCCTTCCGGGGTGCGAAGGCGGACTGCCGCTGCCGCCGTCCGGCGGGTCCGGCGGGTCCGGCGGGTCCGGCGGGTCCGGCGGGTCCGGCGAGTCCGGGCATGACAAAGGGTGGGCACCTCCCGTGCGTGCCCACCCTGTTGCCGTGTAGTGCCGGCCGTCCGGCCGACCGACCTACATGAAGTAGCTGGCGGCCTTGCGGTCGCCACCCTGGTAGTCACCGCCGGCCGCGTGCACGACCTTGCCGATCTGGACCAGGGCCTCGTGGATGCCCTTGGCCTCGCGGTCCCAGGCAGCCTGCTGCTCGGTGTACGCGTTGTGGGCCTCGCCCTCCCACATGCTGGCGACGCCGGCGACCTTCTGCTTGATGGCCTCGAGGCCCTCTTCCAGCCGCCGCGCGTGGTTGGCCAGCTGGGTGGCGGTCTCGTCGAGGCTGCCGTAGGAAACTTCCAGCTCGCCGCTGTTGTTGACGCCCATGATTGCTCCGTTGCTGAAAAGTGGTGGCCTGGCGGGGATCAGTAGCTGGACAGCGCCGAGTGCGCGCCACCGAGGTCGACGTCGATGCTCTGGACCTGCGAGCGGACCTCGTCCTCCGTGCCGTCCTTGATCTTCCGGGTGGTGCTCATGGCCTCGATGAACTTGGCGAGGATGTTGCCGATCCGGACCATGCGCTCGTTGATCTCGGTCTGCTTGGAGTTGAAGGCACCGGCGCCGATGCCCTTCCAGTTGCCCTCGAGGCTGTCGATGAGGGCCTGGAGCTCCTTGAGCTGACCCTTGATGCCCTCGAAACGGTGCAGAAGCTCCTTTTCGAGGACAATGATGTCCTTGTCACTTACCTTCTGGCGCTGCGTCGCCATTTCCATGCCTTTCTTCGTGGGCTGACCTTGCCGGGCGCTGAGTCATGAGTCAGGCGTCAGCGCTGTCGGCAAGTGGACTTCTGCTCACTCGGTGAATGAGCAGGTGCGGGAGACCGCTCAGGCCTTACGGCGTGCGCGCATCGCGGCGAAACCGGCGCCTGCGATGACCAGTACGGCGGCTACGGCGCCGATGATCACCCAGGTCTGGGTGTTGCTGCCGGAGTCGGCGTCCTTCGCGGCGGCGGAGGTGGGGCCGCTGGAGGAGCCGGTGTCCTTGGCCGGCGTCTTGGCCGAGGGCGAGGCCGCCGGGCTCTTGGTGGCCGTGATGTCCTCGTCCGCGGCCGTTCCGTTCTCTGCGGCCAGGGGGTCCCTGTCGGCCGGGCCGGGATCGAAGTTCTTGTCCGCCAGCACCATGCGCGGACGCATCAGGCCGTAGCCGAGGTACTTGCTGGGCTTGCCCTTCGGCCACGTTCGGCCGGCGGTGTCGATGAGGGACCGGAGGACCTGGTTGGCCGTCCAGTCGGGGTGCGCGGACCAGACGAGGGCGGCGGAGGCGGAGGCTATGGCGGAGGCGTGGCTGGTGCCCTCCGTGGTGCAGTACTTGGTGAACGTGTTGTCGCACCACGCCGGCACATTGAGGCCCGGTGCCGACATGTCCACGTAGTTTCCGAACGTGGAGAACTTGCCGGCCGTTCCGGTCTTGTCGACGGCTGCTACTCCGACCGCATACGGGTCTTTGGCCGGGTAGTCGGGCTTGTTTCCCGCATTCCCACTGTTACCGATGGAGGAGAACAGCAGTTTGCCCTTGGCGGCTGCGTATTTCAGCGCGTCCTCTTCATCGCCGTTGTAGTACACGCTCCCGTAGGACATGTTGATGATTTTGGCGTCGCTGTCAGCGGCAGCCCTGATCGCCTTGGCCGAGGTAAGGGACCTGGCCCGCTCGTTCTCGTCCTTCAGCTCATCGAGCCCCACACGGATCGGGACGATTTTCGCTCCCGGAGCGAGGCCTTTGATGCCGCCGCCGGCTCCTGTACCGGCGATGATCTCAGCCATCGTCGTGCCGTGGCCGTCGTAGTCCTGGGTGACGTGGTACTTGGCGGCTTTCGGCACCTCGTCGACAAGTACCTGCCCCTTGAGCGAGGAGGTCTTGGGGTTCACTCCGGTGTCGATGACCGCGACCTTCACACCCGTGCCGGTGCTGTGCTTCCACATCTCGTCCGCGTGCATCGCGTGCAGATACCACTGCTTGGACTGCACGTCGCCCGAGGCCGCCGCTCCGGGGGCCAGTCCTGCCGACGTGACGACCAGCGTGCCCAGCACGGAGCACACGGCAGACAGCCGTATCGCGTTACGCCGCGTCAGCAGGGCAGTCCCCATACCGCGTCGGCCGGTCCCTGGCTTCATGCCTGTCTACGTCCTCGCTCGTGTTCAGTCGCTCGTCTGTGGCACGTCACGCCGCTGCCGCGACGAGCGGTGCTCTTCCTTCTCGGCGGGCGCACCAGCACGACCGGGCTCGCCGCCCGCCCCCTGGCGACCGCCCACCGCTCCACGACCGAGCCCCTTGGCCCCGGTCTCGGAGCCCTTGAGCGCGGAACCGGCAGTGTTGCGGGGCGCGCCGATCGCACCCTCGGGGTTGCCCGCCGAGCGCAGCACCGCCTGGCTCGCGCCCGGTTCCGCCTTCGCCGTGGGGGTCCCGACGACTCCCCGCTGACCGAGAGCGCCCTTCGAAGGCTTGTTGGTGACCGGCTCTTCGGCGCCGACGACCATACCGCGCGGCACCCGGGGATTGGCCGTCCCTCCGGAGGTACGGCCGGTGACCGGCTTGCCGCCCACGACGCCGTTGCGCGCCATACCGGCGAGGCCTGGTGTTCCGGCACGCCCGCCAGGCGTGTTGGCCGGCCTCGGCGTTCCGCCGGTGACACCGCGCCCCATCGGTGCGCGCCCTGACTGAGTGGCCCCTCGTGCACCCGGCTGTCCCGCCGGAGTCGCGCGTCCCGCGGCACGAGCTGCCTGTCCCATCGGGCCCTGCGGGGCCCGGCCGCCCGCGACGGAACGTCCCGTCTGCCCCGCGGGTCCCTGCGGCACCCGGCCGTTCCCGGTACCCGAAGGACCGGTGCGCCCCTGCGCGGAGACCGGGAACCGACTGGTCGGCCCATAGCCAGGAGTACGGCCGGAGGTCGGCGCGACGGGAAGCGACATCGGCCCAGGGGGCAGTGGCATCTGCCCACCGCCTCCAGCGGTTGTCGGCGAAGTGGGTGCCGGGGGGCCGGACGGCACGGCGGGCGTCTGGGGAGGCAGCGTCGTCGTGGTGTTGATCTCCGTGCCGACATCGTGGCCGGAAGGCGGGCTGGGCGCGGGGACCTCCTTGAGAGGCGGCACGTGTCCGCCGGCCCCTGTTCCGTCAACGGTAGGCGTGCCATGTGCGGCAGTCGTACCGTGGTGGCCTTCCGCCGCGCTTCCGTGGCTTGCCGCCACCCCTCGTCGGACGGTGGTCGGGGTGGACGAAGTAGATCCAGAACCCCCCAGGACGCCGTCCCGACGCCTCGTCGGCTGAGGCACGCCCACATCCGGAATCGGACTGTACGGCTTCGGGTCGCTGGCCATCGCCATTCCCAGCGCGGACGCGGACACCGAGTAGAACGACGCCAACCGGTTCACCTGGTTGATCGCTTCTTGCCGGTTCTTCTCCACCGCGAGCGCGGCGGCGTAGTCCGCATTGCCGTCGACCTGCTTGGTCTTGGGCAACTGCGTGGGGCGCTTCTGCTCGCTCGCGGGCCTGGTGTCGCGGGGCGGCATGGCCGCGCGTACCGAGGCCAGTCCCGAGGCGGCGGCCGAGATCTCGGTCGCGGCGACGTCGGCGAAGGTCGCGAGTCCCTTGGTCCAGTCGATGAGTCCTGACGTCCACTTGTGGAAGCTGTCCGCGCCCTCGCCCTGCCAGTCGACGCCGCGGAGGTGGGTCTCCAGGTCCGTCGCCGCGTCGTGGATGGCCGTACGGGCATCCCACAGGGCCTTGCTGGCCGTCTCCAGGTGCTCCGGGTTGGAGTGGTGGACCAGGTCGATCATCGCGTTGAGATCGTGGTCCTCGAAGTCGGTCCTGCCGAAGGACAGCGCCGATCCGATCGGCGTTCCCCTGAACGCGTTCTGGAACTTGCTGATCTTGTCGACCAGGCCGACCTGGTCGTTGGCCTGCTGGACGTCGTTCTTGTACTCGGGCTTCTGCTGCCAGTTGTCGCTCATCAGAACTTGCCCCCCGCGGACTTGGTCCCACCGCTGTGCTCAGCCTCGGCGGGCTTCTCCTGGGCGTGCTTCTCCTCGGGCTGCGCCTTCCGGTGCTCCTCGTCCAGATGCGCGCGGATCTCCCAGAACCGGCGCCGGACCTCGTCCTCCGTACCGTCGTACGTGACGTCGGCCGCGTGTGCCGCGAGCGTCAGCGCCTCGATCTGGAGGCTCAGGTTCTTCGACAGCGAGGTGAGACGCTCATGCACCTGCTCGTACCTGCCGTGCAGCTCGGTCGCCTCGTGAAAAGGGATGTTCGAGCCACTGAAGGAGGAGGGGCTGAGCGTGTGCTCCGCGAGCCTGGACGGGCTGCCCGGAGCCCCCTCGAAGGCTTTCAGCGCGTCGTCCACTTTCCTCTTGAACTTCGACAGCGCATCGATGCCACGCCTCATGCCCGAGCCGCCACCGTCGCCCACCGCGACCCCTTCCCCGTTTCCCCGTTGGTAGAACTGGACAGACCGACGGCACGGCGCCGCACCCCCGATCTATCGCTGACCACTGTAGTCACTGCGTAAAAGGTGGCCAACTGAACTCTGCGACGGTTCAGTTGCAACCCTGTCCCGAAGCGGCCGGGTCACGACCGCCGGAGACCGACAAGGCGGTCAATAACGACAGATTGAGTCCGCTATCTGCGCAGAAGCTTCACACGGGCGCGATGGTCGGTGTGCCGACCGCGGCCCGGGGTGGCTCTGCACCCACGAGGCCGCCCCGTGATCGGACTCACCGGCCCACCTCCGCCGAATTTTCACGCCGGACAGATCCCGCATAGGGGATATGGCACAAACTTGCCCCGGCATCGGTTGCTAGCTTGACCCGCAGTGACGTAATCGCGGGGGAAAGGGCCTTTCCATGGCATGGGACGAGTGGGAGCAGCTCAAGGCGGAGGCCGCCGGGGGGCAGTCGGCGCACATGCAGCTCAACCATGTCGACGGGGGTGGCGGCACGTACGGCCCCTACGTGCTCCCCAGCAAGACCGGTGACCTCAAGGTGGGCCACAAGGATCTGGAGAAGATCGGCAGCGCCGCCCACCACCTCTACAACCAGCTCTGGGACAAGGCCCGCGTGGCCACTCCCAGCAGCGACTCCGCGGCCGGTGACCTTTCCCAGCAGGGCTTCGCCCTCGGCGCCGGACTCCAGCACGTCTCGACCCGCTGGGAGGAGCAGTTGAAGTCCCTGATGGACGCCTGCGCCCAGATCTCCAACCACATGCAGACCACCAAGACCGTGCACGCGAACGACGAGCACTACATCCAGCGGCAGATGAGCAGCATCGACGCGCTGGACGCCGGGTTCGACGAGCGGGTCGGGGCGCCGGGCAAGAAGAACTCCATCTACGGGGAGCAGGACAAGAGCAAGAAGAAGGAGTAGCGGCGCCGGGAGAGCATGACGAGGCCTTTCTCCGCACCGGCTGCCACCGCTACCCCAGAGGATGTCGACACCCGCATGGACTTCAACGCTCTGTTCCACGCCAACTTCAAACTGCTCGACGACGCCGTCACCGACTGGTCGACGCTCGTCAAGCACCTGGCCGACCTGAAGAAGGATGCCGAGGACGGCCTGCACAAGGCCGCCCTCGCGGCCGACTGGGCCGGTGTGAACGCGCAGGTCTCCAGGGAGTTCATCGGCAAGACCGCCGGCGAGTTCGGTGATGCCCACACGCAGGCCACCACCATCCACAACATCCTGCGGGACACACGGGACGAGCTGAAGGACTACCACCAGCAGCTGACGGGCGCCGTCTCGCGCGGGCACGACAAGCAGCTCACCGTCGTCGACACCGGCGGCGGCAAGTTCACGGTCACGGGCAACACGCGGCCCGACTGGGGTTCGGATCCCAGCGGCAACACGAGCGCGACGAACCAGAAGGACGTCGATGCTCTCCGTGACGAGATCCAGGGCATCCTCAGCAAGGCGACCGAGAGCGACAACACGGCCAAGGACGTCCTCTCGGCGATCGTCGACCAGAGCACGATGGGTTTCTCCGACGCGAACTACAAGGACCGGGACACCGCGGCGGATGCCGTCAAGGAAGCCGACGAGCTGGCGAAGCTCGCCAGGAAGAATCCGGACGACCTGTCCGTGGAGGACTTCGACCGGATCAACAAGGGCCTGAAGAAGTACGCGAACGACCCGCTGTTCGGCGAGCGCTTCGCCACCGACCTCGGGCCGCAGAAGACCTTGGAGTTCTGGACCGGGATCAGCGATCCCAACCGGGGCAACTACGAACTGGGGCACAAGCGCCTCGACCAGTTCGACGACCTCCAGCGAAACCTGGGGCTCACGCTGGCCCACGCCACACAGAGCGATTCCGCGGGCATGACCGAGTGGAAGCGCAAGATGATCGACATCGGTGACCAGCCACTCTACGGCGACCGGGGTGGCCCCATGGGCTTCCAGGTCATGAGCAACCTCATGCGAACCGGTGACTATGACGACCAGTTCCTGAAGGACTACGGAACCTCCCTGATGGTCACCGAGCGGAAGATGACCGGCAACGGTGAGCACGGGAACCCGATATGGCAGCACATGGGCGGGAGTGCCTGGCTGAACCGGATCGGCGACGACAGCGGCAACGATCCGCTCACCGGCTACCTGAAGGGCCTGTCCAACAGCCCCGACGCGGCCACCGACTTCCTGAACCAGCAGTACGTCTCCAAGGACGACCCGGACAACCCCTTCGAGCGGGACACGGACGGCAACGGCAAGAAGGGCAAGGTGTCGTTGTCCAACTTCCAGTACCTGTTCGAGGAGCGGGACTGGCCCCAGGAGGCGGACCTCCACGGGGACGAGATCGTCACGGGCCGGAACAACCTGGCGCTGGCCCTGGAAGCCGCCACGACAGGGCATCCGGCCGGCGAGATGCCCACGGTGGACACTCCTCCGCACAACGCGGGGCAGGCGAAGCTCGTGGAGGACCTCTTCCATTCGGTGTCGGAGGACCCGAAACGGCTGACCGGCCGTAGCTACATGTCGGACAGCATGGGGCAGATCGCCGCCGAGTACATGCCCGACATCCACCGGGAACTGCACGCGGGTGACGCCAGCGAGAAGACGCTGTTCCCCGTCGCCGGCACGGTGGCCACGCTCAACGAGCGGGACATCACCCGGTTCCTGTACACGGTCGGCCAGAACCCCGAAGGCTACGCCGCGGTCAACCTCGGTCAGCACAGCTACACGACGCAGCTGATGCAGCACCACTTCGAGCATCCCGGGGAGTACGTGAAGGATCCTGCTTTCTCCCAGGCCGACAACCTGAAACAGGGAACCGAGCAGATCGCGCGTAAAGCGGGTGAGATCGAGGGCATCATCGGTGCTGGCCGCGCCTACCAGGCCGAACTGGAGGGTGGCGCGAAGGACGCCGACTACAACGCCGCGATCGAACGTGCCGGAAGCTGGGGCGGCACGGCCATCGGCATCGGCATCGGCATGGCCACGGAGCCGATGACCGGTCCCGGTGGTGCCATCATCGGCGACGTGGCCGGTACGGCGGCCGACGAGATCATCGGCAAGATCACCGAAGGGGCCATGCAGGACAGCTCCGGAGAAATCATCTACCGCAACGGCGAGAGCTTCGAGGAGACTTCCGACTCCACCTACAAACTGGTGGAACTCGCCGCCAGGAAGGCGGGAGAGAACTCCGGTCACCGTTACCCGTTGATCGAGGCCTCGGTGGCCACAGCCGCGGAAGACGGATTCGACACCGCCGGGACGAAGGTGCACAAGTACCTCGACGGGGAGGGCATCCCCAGGCAACTCGACACGGAAGACTGAGACGTTGGCATCCACTCGTACCAAATCCCTGCTCGCGGGGGGCGTGGCGCTGCT
Source organism: Streptomyces sp. NPDC014991 (assembly GCF_043080665.1). Classification (NCBI taxonomy): domain Bacteria; kingdom Bacillati; phylum Actinomycetota; class Actinomycetes; order Kitasatosporales; family Streptomycetaceae; genus Streptomyces; species Streptomyces sp. NPDC014991. The sequence continues at coordinate 152,143 of NZ_JBIBVY010000017.1, read as the reverse complement.
GCTCTGCCTCGTCCTGGGTGTCCTCTACGCGCTGGGACTTCCGCCCTTCAAGGACAAGAGGGGCGAGATCAAGGCGTCCGAGGTCTGCGGAACACTGGGCCGCTCGTCCGGCAGCGCCACCGCGCTGAGGCGCGTCCTGCCCGACAAGTCGTCCTACGCGTTCGACGGCGCCGTGACCGACCCGCGTCTCGACGACGAGGACTCGAGCTACTACGCGTCATGTTTCGTCAACGGTGACGGGAGGCAACTCGTCGCGGTGACAGCCGAGATGACGCGCTACGACAAGGCCGGCGAGTGGGTGAGGGACGTGGTCGCGAACAACGTGCCGGCCGGCTCGGTGAAGCCGTTCGGCGCAGGCGACGAGGCGGTCGCATCGGACAGGGTCGCCGCCATCTATGTCCCCTGTGCCACCCGCGGTGCCGGCGGGCACCTGAGCGTGGTCGTCCATCTCAAACAGCCCGGCAGCGCGGACGCCGATCAACTGCGGCAGGGGCTCATCTCCCTCGCCCGGAACGCCGCGCTGGCCGCACACGAGAAGGCGAAGTGCGACGCACCGCCCAAGCTGACGCACTGAGCGGGTCGGCTTCCTGACCTCGAACGGTGCCGCGACGAGTACACGGATGCGGTGCAGCGGTCCAGCGTGTGCCACGGCTCGTCGGAGACACCGCCGGCAGGAGGGTGACTGCCGTGCCGCTCGGCAGTCCGATGAGTGGAACAGGGATGCCTGCTCTCCGTTCGGGAGCGGAAGACCGCGGACGGCGGCTCCGTCGCCTGTACGGACCAGGCCGCTGTGTCGCTGACCGAGTGCCGTGGCGCTGCTGTCAGGGAAGAGGACATCACGGTCTCATCCCCGGCTCCGCAGTGCCCGGCGCCTCCTGCGTGCGTCCCGCAGGGCCACCGCTCCACCGCTCAGGGCCGCCACCAGGACCGCCACACCGACGGCGATGTACGTCGCGATGCGGGCCGCGCGTTCCTGGGGGGTTTCGCCGAGGGTCAGTTCGGCGGGGGTGGGGGCCTCCGCATGGGTGAGGCCCGGGTCGGCGTGCGGGGACTCGATCGGGTGATCGTCCTCCGTGAGGGCGCGGACCGGGTCCACCACACCCCAGCCGACCAGCCGGTCGTGACCCGCGATGGAGCGTTCGGCGGTCTGTTCGATCTGGGCCACGATCTGGCGGGGTTTCCAGTCGGAGTGCTTGGCCTTGATCAGCGCGGCCACGCCGGCCACGTACGGGGCGGAGAAGCTCGTACCGTTGTCCGAGCAGTGGCCGCCCTTCGGGACCGTGGAGATCATGTCGACGCCCGGGGCCGCGACGCCGACGAAGTCGCCCGACTGGGAGAAGGGCGCGCGCTCGTTGTTGCGGTCGGAGGCGGCCACGGCGAGGACGCCCTCGTAGGAGGCCGGGTACGTCTTCTTGTCGTTGCCCCCCAGGCCGTCGTTGCCGGCGGAGGCGACCACGACGATGCCGGCGGCCAGGGCCTCGTCGACCGCCCGGTGCAGGTCCTCGGCCGGGGCGATGGCGTTGGCGGTGTCCTGCGAGATGTTGATGACGTCGGCCTTGACCTTGATCGCGTGCCGGATCGCCTGGGCGAGGGTGAGAGCCGTGCCGTGGCCTTCCGAGTCGTTCTGCTTGACCGGGACGATCGTGGCCTCGGGGGCGAGCCCGACGAAGCCCGTGCCCTTGGCGGGGCGGGCGGCGATGATGCCGGCGACGCGCGTGCCGTGGCCCACCGTGTCGGTCGTGCCCTTGGCGTTGCCGCGGTCGATCGGCTGTCCCTTGTCGTCCTTGGACTTCAGGAAGTTGGCACCCAGGGAGGCGTCCACGGCGTGGGTGAGCTGCGGGTTGGCCGTGTCGACGCCGGTGTCGATGACCGCGACCTTCGTGCCCCTGCCCTTCGACTGGTTCCACAGCTCGTCGAGGTTGACGCGCTGGAGCGCCCAGGGCGTGCCCGAGTACTTGTGGTTCGTCCTGGAGAAGGTGCACTGGCCGGTGCCCGAGTCCGCCGTGGCCGCCGGTGCCGTCAGCAGGGTGGCGGCCACCGTCAGAGCCGTCGCCAGGGTGGTACGCGTCTTGAGCGTCCGTGTCATCGTGACCGTACCCCTCAGGAGCCCTGCGGCTGGCGGGCCGCCGAGGTCGACAGGCGGGGGCCGGTGGGGAGGAACTTCGACCAGGGGGCGGGGATGGGGGCCGGGTTCACGGCGGCGTAGCCGAGGCGGGTCTGCGCCAGCTTGGCCTCCTGCTGGAGCTGTTTGCGCTTCTTCGCCGACATGCCGATGCCCTTGTCGTCGGTGACGCTGTCGTCGTTGGACTGGAGGGCGTAGCGCAGGCCGGTGTCGGTGACCAGGAACACGCCACCGACCGCGGTCTCGCTGCCCTGGTACTGGCGGTAGAGCTGGCCGGATCCGGCGGTGACGTAGGCGCTGGAGGAGCCGGTGGGCAGCACGGCCGGGAAGTCGGTGCCGGCCCAGGTGCTCAGGGTCGTGGCGCCGTTGTGGGGGTCGACGTGGCCGAGGACGTTGCAGACGGTGTTGCGGCTGCCGTCGGCGGTGGTGGGCTCGTTGACCGCGCTGGGCTTCTCGGTGGGCCACGTGTGGTCGGCGGCGAACGGTTCGCCCCGGGTGATGGCGCCCGCGCTGACCTCCTGGGGGTGTCCGGCCTGGCCGAGCCGCACCAGGTCCTTGCTGGCCAGCAGGAGCTGGGCGACGAAGTCGGAGACGGGGGCGACCCGGCCGGGCAGGACGACGAAGTACTGCTCCTGGCCGTTGACCGGCGCCCTGAGCACCATGCCGACGCGGTTGGCCTGCTCGTCCAGCTGGCCGGGGGCGTGGGCCGCGGCGGCCGGGACGCCGGTGATCCGCGGGAAGCTGATCGGGTCGCCCGGGTGGAGGGTTTCGATCCACTCCTTGGTCACCCGCTGCGGGGTGCGGTTGGGGCCCACGAGGGTCTGCAGCAGCAGGCTGTCGGAGGTGTCCACCGGGTACGCGGTGCCGTGTGCGTCGACCACGTACTGCTTCTTGTCCGCGGGGGTGGTGACGTAGAGGAGTTCGCCGCCGCGCAGCTTCTCCTTGGTGCCCTTCAGCTTGGACCGGTCGCGCGGTGCCAGGACGAACGCGGCCCTCTGGAGGGAGTTGCCGCTGCCGCTCGGGCGTTCGCAGACGGCCCACTGCTTGGCCGCCCCGGCCTCCGTGCTGGAGGGCAGCCGGTCGGGGGCGTAGGGGATACCGATGGTGACGCCGTGCGGGACCTTGCCGTTGTCGAGGATCGACTCGTCGACGGTGACGACGTCGACGTTGTCCTGGGTGTCGAGGACGAGCCTGGCGGAGGCCATGTTGAGCACCGGGTGGAGCTGGACCTTGCCCTTCGTCTTCAGCACCACGTAACGGGTGGTGGATTTGCTGGCGATGACGACCTTCTGGCCCGGGTCGTTCCAGCCCTGCGGAGCCGTCGGCTTGAACATGCCCCAGGCACCGAAGGCCGCGAGGACGACGACGCCGACGATCGCGCCGGGCAGGACGGCGCGCAGCGGCCGGGGCGCTCCCTCGTCCGAGGCATCCGGTGACGACTGCACGAACGACGCGAGCATGCGGCGCTTCGCGAAGGTGTAGGCGTTGAGTTGGTCCCGCCGAGATGCCATCTGTGCCCGTTTCTCCCCGTGTCTCACCCGGAGCGTGCCCGGGGATCACGTTCCCCCGCCCTCCGTTGTCGGACCCGGCCCCTACTATGCCTGGTACGGAGCGGGTCCCGTGGAGCGGGTAGGGTACCTGGGCCCTCAAGGGCCTTGTTCAGTGGCCTGGTTCCAGCGAGTTGTGAGCAAAACGGGGGGATGGAGTGATGGCTTCCGGAACGCGGACGCGAACACGCGGCCGGTCGGCGGCACGAGGCCGCGCGGCCGGGTCCGGGACGCCGGCGCGCGAGACGCCCGCGCGGAGCGGCGCGGAGCGGCAGCAGGTCACGCCCGGCCTCAGGCAGCGGCCGGGCCAGGCCGGCTCGTTCCGTTTGCAACGGCTCCTGCTGGTGGAGCTGGCGGCGGCCGTGCTGCTCGTCGGCTGGGCCGTCGGGATGGCGGCCCTGATTCCGGCCGCGTTGGTCACCCTGGCACTGCTCCTGCTGGCGTTCGTACGGCGGCGCGGCCGGTCCCTGCCGGAGTGGCTGGCCACGGCACGGGAGCTGCGGGCGCGGCAGAGGCGGGCCGCCGACACCCCGATACCGCCGGGTACGGAGCCCGGACTGGTCCCGGCGGTGGAGTGCGAGCCGGCCCTGCGCACCTACTCCTACGGCGCGCGTGACCGGCGGCCGGCCGGCATCGTCGGGGACGGGACGTTCGTCACGGCCGTGCTCCAGGTGGAGGCGGACGCGACCGCGCTGCGGGCCGAGCGGAGCCGGCAGCCGCTGCCCCTGGGGCTGGTGCGGGACGCGCTGGAGGTGGACGGGATCCGCCTGGAGTCGGCGCAGATCGTGCTGCACACCCAGCCGGCGCCCGCGCTGCACCTGCCCCAGCAGTCCGTGGCCGTCGCCAACTACGTGCCGCTCCAGGAGCAGACGGGTGCCCCGGCCGTCCGCATCACCTGGATCGCGCTGAAACTCGACCCCGAGCTGTGCGCGGAGGCCGTGGCCGCACGCGGCGGCGGCCTGACGGGGGCGCAGAAGTGCGTCGTACGGACCGCGGACCATCTGGCGAGCCGGCTGACCGGCGCCGGGTTCCGGGCGCGTGTGCTGGACGAGGAGGAGCTGGTCGCCGCCCTCGCCACCTCCGCCTGCGCCAACCCGCTGGTGACCGCCGAGGCGGGGCGCGGCGAGACCCGGGAGCGGCGCACGGAGGAGTCCGGGCGCAGCTGGCGCTGCGACAACCGGCGGCACACCACGTACTGGGTCCGGCGCTGGCCCCAACTGGGCGGTGGCCGGGGCGAGTCGCTCCCGCAGTTCGTCGCCCGGGTCACCGCGATACCGGCCCTGGCGACCACCTTCAGCCTCACCCTCGCGCGCGGGGAACGGCAGGAGGTGTCGCTGTGCGGGCATCTGCGGGTGACCGGGCGCAGCGACGACGAACTCGTCGCGGCCCGCCGCGCCCTGGAGGACGCGGCCCGGCAGGCCGGGGCCGGCCTGGCCCGCCTCGACCGTGAGCAACTGCCCGGCATGCTGGCCACTCTGCCCCTCGGAGGTGTGCGGTGACGACGATTCCGACGGCCCCCATGACGTCGGGTACCGCCGCGCGGGGGGCGCGGGAGCCGTCCGGGACCCGGCGGACGGTCGAACGGCTGCGGCACGGGCTCGGCCTGCTCGGCCCCCGGCACGGCCGGCACGGACTGTCCGCGGAGCAGCTGGACATGCTCGCCCTGCCCATCGGGGACGACGGGGTCGTGGCCGGTGTCGACGCCGAGGGCCAGCCGGCCGTCCTCGGCATCAACCGGCCCACGCCGTACGACGTCGTCCTGATCGGCGGCCTGTGGACCGCCCAGGTGCTGGCGCTGCGCTCGGCCGCCACCGGCGCCCGGGTCGCCGTGGAGACCGGCCGGCCGCAGGCCTGGATGCAGATGGTGCACGCCATGGGCGGTGGGCAGAACGGCCTGTCCGTGTACGACGTCGGGCGGGTGCCTCCGCAGGGCGCCTCCGCCGGTACGCCCGTGCTGGTGGTGCGGGACTGCGGCATGCGGCCCCCGCGCGGCCGGGTGGTGTCCGGACCCTGGCAGTCGGTGCTGACCCTGCTGCCGTACCTCAGCCCGGTCGCGCCCCGGCTGCTCCGGCAGGCCCGGCTCGCCGGCATCCAGCGGGTCTCGCCGGACGAGGCGGCCGAACTGGGGCGCACGATGGGCCTGTCACGGACCGAGGTGGAATCACTGCCGGCACTGCCCGACGGCGTCACCCTGTGGTGCACCGACCGTGACCGGCAGTACGTGCTGACGCAACCCACCGACGCCGAGATCGGATTGTTGGGCACGCCCCGACGGATGGACTGAACACCCCTTTCCGTCCCTTTTGTTCACGGTCTCGACGGGGCCGCGTGGGGCGGGCGGGCCGTCTGCGGGCATGCGTGACCTGGTGGGCGGGTGCCGAGGGGCGGGCGGGCCTGCCGAGGTGCGGCTCCTGGTGATTAGGCTGGGGAGCGGGCGCGATGGCAGGACCCGTGGACGGGGCGTCGGTGTCCCGGGGGGAGGGCCGGTGCACCGGACCGCCCCGAACGACAACGGACGACTCGGTACGACACGACATGGTCGCCCCGGCACGGCATGAGGGTGCTCGACCACACCAGGAGGAACTGTGAGCAGCGATCGGGACGGGACGCGCGGGGGCTGGGACACACCCGGCGATGACCAGCCCGACGTGGAGGCCGTCGAGACCACCGGCGAGTTCACCATCGACTACGCTCCCCCCGCCTGGTACACGCAGAACGCGTCCGGTACGGGGTCGGGATCGGGGGGCGTGAGCGGTTTCGCCGGGTCCGACGACCCCCGGGCCGCCGGCGGCCCGGGCTCTTCGGCGGCCCCCGGACTGCCGTTCCCCACGGGTACGCCGGTCACGGGTCCCACACCGCCTCCCCCGCCCGCCCGGCCGACGGGCGCTCCGCCCCAGGGCACGCCGTACGCGCCGCCGCCGGGGGCTCCCTTCACGCCGCCACCGGGGACTCCGTACGCGCCGCAGGGCATCCCGTCGCAGGGGGCTCCGTTCGTGCCAGGACAGGGCACCGGGGCACAGGGCACTGAGTACGCTCCGCCGGCTCCGCCCGCGCCGGTGGACGGTCCGCCGTTCGCCCCGGCCGCGCAGCCGGCGCAGCCCGCGCCGCCGGTCGGCAGCCCCGTTCCGATGCCGCGACTGCCCGAGGGCTTCGAGCCGCACGCGGCCCGGCAGCCGCAGCCGGCCGCCCCGCAGGAGGCGCCGGGCGCCTCCTCCGGGGTCGAGCCGGAGACGGACAACGGTGATCTGGAGAGCGGGGCGACCATGCGGTTCTCCGCTGTCGCCCTGAAGCGCCAGATGGCCGAGATCGCCGGGCACACGGCAGCGGCCGGCGAGCCGGGTGAGTCCGACGGCGAGGAATCCACGGAGGGTGCGGCTTCCGCCGGGGACGGCGGCGTGGACGCCGGTGCCGCGAGCGCCGAGGCCGGTGGGGCCGCAGCCGCACCGGATGCCGCCGCAACGCCGGGCGGTCTCGTCGAGGGTGGCGAGCGGCGTGCCGAGGAGTCCGGGCACGGTGCCGGCGCAGACAAGGACGCGGTGGTGGACGCCGCCGTCCCCGTCCCGGAGGGTTCCTCGCCCTCCGGGAACGAGGCGCGGCCCGAAGACGATCAGGACGGTGCCGAGAGCACGGGGGCGCCCGAGACGGCCGCCGCGGACCACGGTTCGGTGGAGAGCGCCACCGCGGAGCAGGCCACGGCCGGCGCCGTGCGGTCCGGCGGGCAGGAGGGCACCGCCGACGCCGCCGAGGCCGCCGGATCCGAGGCACCCGAGGGCTCGGCCGACGCCGCGCAGTCCCACACGCCGGAGGACAGCGCCTCGGGCGACGGTGACCAGGATGACGCCGCCCGGCAGACCGGGGTGCCGCACGCGGACGCGTCGGGTTCGCAGGCGCCGCACGCGGAGGCGTCGCAGCCCGACGCGCCGCAGCCCGACGCGGCTCAGCCCGACGCCCAGTCGCCCGGCGCCGCCCAACCCGGCGGTCACGACGTCCAGCAGCCCGGTGCCTACGGCTTCCCGCAGCCCGGCTCGGCCGGCACCGGCACCCCGCAGCCAGGTGTCCGGCAAGCCGGTGCTTTCCAGCCCGGCGTGGGGGCCCCGCAGCCTGGCGTGCCGCAGCCCGGCCCGGGCACCCCGTACCCTGCCGCGCCCCCCGCTCCCCCGGCCCCTCAGGGAGCGCAGCCCGGCTGGGCCCCGCAGTCCGCGCCGTCCGCGCCACAGAGTGGGCTGCCCCCGTTGCCGCCCTCGTATCAGCCCGCCGCCCCCGCTGCCGCGGCCCACTGGCCCGCGCAGCCCGTGCCGCAGCAGGCTCCCCCGCAGCCGCCCGGTCCGATGCCCGGTCAGCAGCCGCAGCCGTCGGCCGCACAGGGTCCCGTCGGCGTGCCCGGCCAGCAGCCGCCGTTCCAGCCGCAGGCCCCGCAGCCCTCGCCCGCCGCGTGGAACCAGCAGAACCAGGCCAACCAGCCCGGCGCGCCCGCCGCACCGGCGCCGTCCCCGCAGTCGGCCGCCGACGGGCCCACGCCGCCGAGCGGCTACGGCTTCCCGCAACCCGGCGCGCCCAACCCCCCGGCCCAGCCCGGCGGTTACGGCTTCCCGCAGCCCCCGGCGCCCCAGCCGAACCCCGACCCAGCCACCCCGCCGAGCGGTTACGGCTTCCCCCAGCCGGGAGCCCCCGCCCCGCAGCCCCACCCCCAGCCCGGCGGTTACGGCTTCCCCCAGCCCCCGCGGAACCCGGGCTTCGCCCCCGCCCCGGCGTCCGACGCGCCGCAGGCCCCCCAGCCCCCGGTCGACCCTCGTTCCGGTGCCGCGTGGCCGCAGGCCGTTCAGCATGACCAGCGGCAGCCGACCAACCCCGGTGCCGCGCCGCTCGGTTACACCGCCGCCGTGGAGCTGTCCGCGGACCGGCTGCTCAACAACAAGCGGCAGAAGGCGAAGAGCGGTCGCCCCACGGCGGCCTCCTCACGGTTCAAGCTGGGCGGGAAGAAGGAGGAGGCCGAACGGCAGCGGAAGCTGGAGCTGATCCGTACGCCGGTGCTGTCGTGCTACCGGATCGCGGTCATCAGCCTCAAGGGCGGCGTCGGCAAGACGACCACGACGACCGCGCTCGGCTCGACCCTCGCCACCGAACGGCAGGACAAGATACTCGCCATCGACGCGAACCCGGACGCCGGCACGCTCGGGCGGCGGGTGCGGCGCGAGACGGGGGCGACCATCCGTGACCTCGTCCAGGCGATCCCGTACCTGAACTCGTACATGGACATCCGCAGGTTCACCTCGCAGGCCCCCTCCGGCCTGGAGATCATCGCCAACGACGTGGACCCCGCCGTGTCGACCACGTTCAACGACGAGGACTACCGGCGGGCGATAGACGTGCTCGGGCGGCAGTACCCGGTCATCCTGACCGACTCGGGTACGGGTCTGCTGTACAGCGCGATGCGCGGGGTGCTGGACCTCGCCGACCAGCTGATCATCATCTCGACGCCGTCCGTGGACGGGGCGAGCAGCGCCAGTACGACGCTGGACTGGCTGTCCGCGCACGGGTACGCCGACCTGGTCTCCCGTTCCCTCACCGTGATCTCCGGGGTCCGCGAGACCGGCAAGATGATCAAGGTCGAGGACATCGTGGCGCACTTCGAGACGCGCACCCGTGCCGTCGTGGTCGTGCCCTTCGACGAACACCTGGCCGCCGGCGCCGAGGTCGACCTCGACATGATGCGCCCCAAGACGCGCGAGGCGTACTTCAACCTCGCCGCGCTGGTCGCCGAGGACTTCACCCGCCACCAGCAGGCGCACGGACTGTGGACGAGTGACGGCAACCCGCCGCCGGTGGCCGCTCCGCCCCTGCCGGGCCAGCCCCAGCCCCAGGGCCAGCCGTACGGCCCCGGCCAGCCGTACCCGCAGGGACAGGCGCAGCCGTACCCGCAGGGGCAGCCGCCGTACCCGCAGGGCCCCGGACAGCCGTACGCCCCGGCGCCGCAGCCCTACCCGGCGCAGCCGTATCCGGCCCAGCCCGGGTATCCGCAGCCCGGACACCCCCAGCCGCAGCCGGGCCAGCAGCCCCCGCAGGCTCCCCCGGCCCCGCCCCAGCAGTAGGGACGCACGGAAAAGGGGGGGGGGGGGGGGCCCCCCCCCCCCCCCCCCCCCCCGGGGCCGCCCCCCCCCCCCCCCCCCCCCCCCCGGCCCCCCCCCCCCCCCCCCCCCACCCCAGACCAAGAAAACAACCGAGCACAACAACCCCG
>NZ_JBIBVY010000017.1:0-142229 GCF_043080665.1 Streptomyces sp. NPDC014991 | reverse complement strand
GTAGCCGCCGCCCGGACCCCCCCCGCCGCTGCGGGGCCCGCCGCCCCCGCTGGCCCCCCCGCCCCCGCCCCCGCTGTCGGGCCGCCCGTAAAGGGGGGGCGGGGGCCCCCCCCCCCGGCCCCCCTCCGCGTGGTACCGCGCTGACGCGCTACCGCCGTACGACGGTCACTTCTGCGCCGCCACGATCTGCCGGCACCGCTCCACATCCGCCGCCATCTGCTCCAGCAGGGCCTCGAGCGACTCGAACTTCGCCTGGCCGCGCACGTACGCCAGGAAGTCGACGGCGACGTGCAGGCCGTACAGGTCGAGGCCGACGCGGTCGATGGCGTACGCCTCCACCGTGCGCTCGGTGCCGTCGAACTGCGGGTTCGTGCCGACGGAGATCGCGGCCGGCATGACCTCGCCCTGGGCGTGCAGGTAACCGGCGTACACACCGTCGGCGGGGATGGCGGTGTGCGGCAGGGTCTCCACGTTGGCCGTCGGGAAGCCCAGTTCACGGCCGCGCTGGGCGCCGCGGACGACGATGCCCTCGACGCGGTGCGGGCGGCCCAGGATCTCGCGGGCGCCCGCGAGATCGCCCTCGGCGACCAGACGCCGCGTCAGGGTCGAGGAGAACGGCTCACCGCCGCCCGCCTCACCGGTGACGTACAGGTCGACGACGTCGACCTCGAAGTCGTAGACCTTGCCCTGCTCGGTGAGGAACTCGACGTTGCCGGCGGCCTTGTGGCCGAAGCGGAAGTTGGGGCCTTCCACGACCGCCTTGGCGTGCAGCTTGTCCACCAGGACCTTCACCACGAAGTCGGCGGGCGACAGCTTGGAGAACTCGGTGGTGAACGGGAGGATGAGGACCGCCTCGACGCCCAGCTCGGCCATCAGTTCGGCGCGGCGGTGGTGCGGGGCGAGCAGCGGCGGGTGGCTGCCGGGGCGGACGACCTCGCTGGGGTGCGGGTCGAAGGTGACCACAACGGCGGGGACGCCCAGTTCACGGGCGCGGTCGACGGCGTGCTTGATGATCAGCTGGTGGCCGCGGTGGACTCCGTCGTAGGAACCGATGGTGACGACGCTGCGCCCCCAGTCCTGGGGGATGTCCTCCAAGCCACGCCAGCGCTGCACTGTGACCGCTCCTCGAACCCGTGTCCGTGTCTGTCCTGACCTCGTTGTGCAGGTCTAAGGGTGCCATGCCGGGTGCTCGCTGCCCGCATCGGCATGGGGGCTGTGACGGGGCGCACGTTCCCACCGCTGCTCAGGCCGGTACGCGTACTCCCGCCAGGTTCTCGATCATGCGGCGGGCGCCGGGGCCGACCAGGGCGGCCCAGTCGCCGGGGGCGTCGGTCAGCCAGCGGGCCAGGCAGGCGGCGAAGCCCGGCACGTGCCGGCCGAGGTCGGCCAGGCCGCGCTCGAACCGGGCGGCTCCCTCGGGCGTGCGGGCGAGGAGCAGGCCGGTGCGGTGGACGAGGCCGCGGACCTCCTCCTCCCGGCCGCTCTCCTCCCGGCCGTCGCTGCCCCGGGCCACGGCCGCGTGCAGGACGGCGTCCAGTACGGCCGGATCCTGTTCACGGGTGAGCAGGAACTCCAGCAGTTCGCGGCGGAGCGGGCGGGAGGCGGGGGTTCCGGCGGCGGCGAGGACGGTGGCGAGCGCCGCCCGGACCTGCTCGGGACCGTCGTCGAGCAGGCCGGTGACGAGGGGCAGCAGGACCGAGCGGGCGGTGGGGCCCTGTTCGAGGCGGCGGTCGACGTGGCCGGCGACGTGTCCGGCGGTACCCGGGCGCAGCCGCACCGCCTCCCCCACGAGGACGGCGACGCGGCGGGCGAGGGCCGGAGTGGTGGCCTCGCCGAGGCTGCGCAGGGCCGCCTCCGTCTCCGCGCCGTCGGCGCCCGGGGCGCGCAGGCGCGAGCGGAAGGCCTCCAGGACCGGTTCCGGGTGGGTGGTCAGGGCCGGGATCAGGGTGCTCGGCGGGAACAGTGGGTCGCCGTCGGCGAAGTGGCACAGGGCGGCGGGCAGATGCCGGTCGCGGGTGTGCGGGTCGCGGACCAGCAGGGCGAGGGCGCCGCCGTGCAGGGCGCGGTCGGCGGGGCGGGCGAGCAGGGCGAGGGCGGCCCGGCGCAGCAGTTCCCGGTCGGCGTCCGAGCGGACGTGCGGAGCCGCGCGCAGCCCGCTCGTCACCGCCGCCGCCCGGCGGGCGGGACGCTCGTCGTGCGCCCAGCGGTCCACGGCCCGGCAGACGGCCGACGGCTCGTCCTCTGCGAGGACGGCGAGCAGCTCGTCGGCACGGCGGTGCGCGCAGGCCACCAGCACCTCGGTGAGATCGTCCAGGGCGCCGTGCCGGTGGGTGTGCAGCAGCGCCTGCGCGGCGGTGGCCACGGTGGCGTGCGGGGTCGCGGGCAACGGGCGCTCGTCGGCGAACCAGCGGGCCAGCAGGGGCTGCACGGTGGCGGGGGCGGCGGCGAGCAGCCCGGCGACGGAGTCCAGGTACCGGTCCCCGGCCGCGGGCGGCGCGGCGTCCGCCAGCACCAGCCGGCGCAGCAGCTCCAGCCGCTCGGTGCCGGCGACGGGCACGGCCGTCCAGAAGGCGGGGCCGAACTCGGCCGGCACGGGCCGCTCGGCACGGCGCCGGTCGACGACGCGGTCGGCGAGCAGGCGCAGCACCTCGGTGTACGGCGTCGCGTCCGGGACCTCGAGGAGAGTCCGGGCGAGCAGCCGGGCGGCCCACCAGGAGCCCGGGTCCCGCTCCACGGCGTCGATCAACTCCCCCAATCGGGAGGCGAGTTCCAGGGGGCCCTGCTGACGGGCGAGGTGCAGCAGAGCCTGCACGACGGGGCCGACGCGGTGGTGCGGCACCGGGACGGGGTGAAGCTCGCGCCGGCCGCCGGGGCGGTGCACCAGGGCCCGCAGGGCCTCGTCCAGGTCCAGGTGCATGCCCTGGATCCAGTCGGCCAGCTCCTCGTGGGCGAAGCGGTAGCCGCGGCCGGCCGGCACGAGGAGGCCTTCGGTGAGGACGGCCGAGGCCCAGCCGGTACCGCCGCCCAGCCGGGCCGGGGCGGACCCCCAGGGGAACACCGCCTCGAACGACTCCCGGTCCAGCTCGCCCTGCCCGGGCCCGAGACTGCGCCGGGCGGCCTCGTGCACCTGACCGGCCACGCGCGCGGCGAGTCGCCGCACGGCCGTACCCCGCAGACCGGCCGCGGCGGCGAGCCGTACCGCGATGCGCAGGCACAACAGGTCGAGGTAGGCGGCGAAGACGTCGTGCCGGTCGACGGGTCCGGCGGCCGGGGCGCCGGGGGCGGCTGCCCGGACCTCGGACACCAGCCGCAGAACGAGCGGATGCCCGGCGTCCCGCACGGCCAGAACGCCCTCCGCGATGCCGTACCGAGCACGGGCCCGACACGCCTCACCGGCGTCCAGATCACCGAGACGCAGGCAGGGCGGAAGCGACAGGGGGGCCTTACCGGGCGCGGGGTCGGCGGGGATGTGCAGCGGCGCCGGGGCCGCGGCCGGGGGCGACGCCTCCGGCGGGGCCGGGGCGGGCGGGGCAGGGGGCAGGGCCGGGCCGGGGACCGGCACTTCCGACGGGGCCGAGGTGTGGGGCGACGCCTCGGACCGGGCAGCGGTGGTCAGCGGCGCCCCCGGCGTGATCGCACCGGGCGAGGCAGCGGCCGGCACCGGGGGGACGGCGGCCGGGGTGAAGGCGTTCTCCGCGCTGGGGACGGCGGACTGCGGGACCACATGGCCGGCCGGGGCGGGGAGCGGTACCGCGGACGTGGGCGGGGTGAGGACCGGTGCTTCGGGAGGCGTGGGGTCGGAGCGGGCAGCGGGCGGCACCGTACGGGCGGCCGGGGTGAAGGGGTGCGCGTGCGCCGTGGGCGGCCGGCTGACCGGTGCAGTGAGCCGCGCGTCCGCGATCGGGACGGCGGGCGGGGAGACCGCTCGGGCGGCCGCAGCGGGGGACGGCGCGTCCGTGGCCGGCGGTGGGGGCGTGTGGGTGGCCGGGGTGTGCAGCAGGTCGGCCGGAAAGTACGTTCCGGCGTGTTCCCAATACTCCTCGCGGCAGGCCACCACCAGGCGGGCCCCGCTCTCGCGCAGCCAGTCGGCGGTGCCCCGGGTCCACTCGGGCAGCCGGTGGGCGAGGACGGGCGGCATCTCCTCGGGGCCGTCGAGGAGGAGCAGCAACGGGCGCCCTGCCCGGGCGGCGAGGCCGGCCAGGCGTTCGGGGGTGACGTCGCCGAGGTCCTCGGGGTGGACTCCCCGGGACGCGGCGACGATCCGGGCGGCCCGCTCCACGGCCCGAGCGGCGGCGTCCGCCACGGAACCGTCGCCGGCCATCAGGTCGGCACCACGCAACCACACCGTCGGTTCGGGCGGACCACCCCCCACCCGGCCGGTGGCCGCCGCCACGGGACCGCCGGTCTCCGTCAGGCCGGCGCCGCGTGACCGCGGCACCGGCGCTGGCAGATCGCTTGCGGCCCGGCGGGCGGCAAGTGCCGCGAGTTCTGTCGTACGGCCGCTGCCCGGGGCGCCGACGAGACCGAGCACGGGCCGGCCGCCCCCGGTGAACGCGGCCAGCTCTCGTACGATGTCGGCTCGTTCGACGGCGTCCGGGTGGCCGGTGAGGGCGCCCGCAGGCCCGTCCTGGCCCACGGACGTCGCGGTCAGCTGGAGGATGCCGGCCAGGTTCAGGTCGGCGCCGTACGCGGGCACGGTGGCCGCGTTGCGGGCGAGCACACCGGCGAGGGCGGCTTCGACGGCGGGCCGCAGCGGGACCGCGAAGCCCGCGTCGCGCCTGTCGGTGTGCAGGGCGGTGCCGAGGACCCCGACGACCGCGCCGGTGGCGGCGTCGAGCACCGGTCCGCCGGCCGCGCCGCCGCCGAGCCGGAGCGCGTCCCGGCCGGCCGTACCGATCGCCAGCTCCAGGGCGTCGTCGAGGAGGTGGACTCCGTGCGCGGCGGTGTACGTCACCGGGGTCGCCGCCAGCACCCGGGCCTCGCGCCAGCAGCCGGCGACGATCCGGACGTACGTACCGGCGTCGATCCGCTCCCGTACCGTGAGCGGCAAGGGGTCCACGCCCAGGCCCTCGGTGCGCACCAGGGCGAGGTCGAGGTCGGGCAGCGCGGTGACGGCGTCGGAAGTGACCACGCGGGTGCGGTCGGCCGCGTGCAGCACCAGCCGGGACAGGCCGTCGACGCTCTCGTGGCTGGTGAGCAGGGTGCCCTCGTGATCGACGAGGAAGCCGAGACCCCGGGGGCGACCGGCCAGGTCGTGGACCCGGACGAGAGCGGTGTCGGCCCGGCCGCCATCGGCCGGGGCCGCTGCTGGACCGGGATGGACGGTACCGGGACCGACGGAACCCGCGCGGGTACCGGGCTCGGCCGCTCCCCGTCGACCGGCCGCGTCCGGCTCCCCTCCGCCACGCTCGTGCGAGCGCCCGCCTGCGGTGCGCGGGCCCCGTTCCGTCATGGCCTTACCTCCCCGCCGTCCCTCGTGCCCTGTGCACCGACGGTAGGCGGGTGATGATCGACGGGGCGGGATCCTCGGTGAACGCGCCCCCTTCCGCTCCCCCGGTTCACTCCGAGCGCCTGCCCGGACGGGTGAATTGGCGGGGGCGGCTGGATAAGCCTAGGGATGGGGGAACCGAGGGGGGACCGTGGAGCGGCAGCAGGGGCGGAGTCCGTGCCCGGCCGCCGCTCCACGGGAGGACGACGGCCCGGCGGACCACCCAGCCGCTCGACCCCGAGGATCGATAGGGCGACCGCTCAGCCGAAGACGGCCAGGCTCTTGGCCTTGCCCTTGTGCTCCTCGACGAGCGCGAGGAAGCGGCCCTCGCGGTCGAACACGGCCACGGGACCGGCACCCGCGTACTCGTCGGGCATCTCCAGCCGGACACCGTTCAGCAGCAGCTGGGCCCGCCTGGCGTCGACGTCCCAGCGGCGGAACGCCGCCGTCGCGGCCTCGGCGACCGGCATCACGGTCAGCTCCTGCTGGAGCTGGTCGAGTGTCTTCGCCGTGTCGAGCTTGTACGGGCCGACGCGCGTCCGGCGCAGCGCGGTGAGGTGTCCGCCCACGCCGAGGCCGGCGCCCAGGTCGCGGGCGAGGGCGCGGATGTAGGTGCCGGAGGAGCAGACCACCGACACGATCAGGTCGAGCACGGGCGTGCCGTCCTCGGCGACGGCGTCCCGGACGTCGTAGACCGTGAAGGAGGAGACGGTCACGGGCCGGGCGGGGATCTCGAACTCCTCGCCCTCACGGGCCCGCTTGTACGACCGGACGCCGTCGATCTTGATGGCGCTGACCTTGGACGGCACCTGCATGATGTCGCCGCTCAGCCGGGCGATGCCGGCGTCGATGGCGTCCCGGGTCACCTTGGAGGCGTCGGTGGAGGAGGTGATGTCCCCCTCGGCGTCGTCGGTGAGGGTGTTCTGACCCAGGCGGATGGTGCCCAGGTACTCCTTCTCGGTGAGCGCGAGGTGCCCGAGGAGCTTGGTGGCGCGCTCGATCCCGAGGACCAGGACGCCGGTCGCCATCGGGTCGAGGGTGCCGGCGTGGCCGACGCGGCGGGTCCTGGCGATCCCGCGCATCTTGGCGACCACGTCGTGCGAAGTGAAGCCCGACGGCTTGTCGACGATGACAAGGCCGTCGGGCGTGGTGTGCTTCTCGGTCATTCCGCGGCGTCGCCGTCCGTGTCGGTCTCGTCGTCGGCCGGCTTGCGGTAGGGGTCCGCGCCGGCGGCGTACGAGGCGCCCGTGGCCGCCTCGCGTACCTGCTGGTCGGACTGCCGGGCCCGGTCGAGGAGGTCCTCGATGGTCTTGGCGGTGTCCGGCAGGGCGTCCGCGACGAAGGTCAGGCTGGGCGTGAACTTCACCTGGGCCGCGCGGCCCACCTCGGAGCGCAGGACGCCCTTGGCGCTCTCCAGGCCCGCGGCAGCGGCGGCCCGCTCCTCCTCGTCACCGTAGACCGTGTAGAAGACGGTCGCCTCCCGCAGGTCACCCGTGACCCGGGTGTCCGTGATGGTGACGTGCGAGCCGAGCCGCGGGTCCTTGATCCCGCGCTGAAGCTTCTGGGCCACCACCTCCCGGATGAGGTCCGCCAGCCTTTTCGCCCGCGCGTTGTCGGCCACTGGTCCGTCTCCCGTTCTTTCTTCTGCTTCGTGTTCTGTGGTCAGTCGTCGTCGCCGTGAAGGCGCCGTCGTACGGACAGCAACTCCACCTCGGGGCGGCCGGCGACCAGCCGTTCGCACCGGTCCAGTACGTCGCTGACGTGCGCCGTGTCGCCGGAGACCACGGCCAGGCCGATGACGGCCCGCCGGTGGAGGTCCATGTGGTCCACCTCGGCCGCGCTCACGGGGTACTTCCGCTGGAGTTCGGCGACGATCGGGCGGACGACGGAGCGCTTCTCCTTCAGCGAGTGGACGTCGCCGAGGAGGAGGTCGAAGGACAGAGTCCCCACGTACATGTGTGTAACCGGTTAACCCGCCGGTACGGGATCGGTGGCCCCGGGACCGTATGGCCGGGGACACCAAGAACCGTACAACGAAGCGGCCCGTGGGCTCGACGGATATTACGCTCCGTGGGCCGTGGAAACGGGCCGCAAACGGCGTGCCGGCCGACGGAACCGGAGTTCCGTCGGCCGGCACGCACCGTGAGCGTTACGCCCGCGGCTTCTCGCGCATCTCGTACGTCGCGATGACGTCGTCGACCTTGATGTCGTTGAAGTTGCCGAGGTTGATACCGCCCTCGAACCCTTCGCGGATCTCGGTGACGTCGTCCTTGAAGCGACGCAGACCCTCGATGTTGAGGCTCTCCGCGACCACCTTGCCGTCGCGGATGAGGCGCGCCTTGGTGTTGCGCTTGACCTCGCCGGAGCGGATGAGAACACCCGCGATGTTGCCCAGCTTGGACGACTTGAAGACCTCGCGGATCTCCGCCGTACCCAGCTCGACCTCTTCGAACTCCGGCTTGAGCATGCCCTTGAGGGCCGCCTCGATCTCTTCGATCGCCTGGTAGATGACCGAGTAGTACCGGACGTCCACACCCTCGCGCTCGGCCATCTGCGCCGCGCGGCCGGCCGCGCGGACGTTGAAGCCGATCACGATGGCGTCGGAGCCCATCGCCAGGTCGATGTCGGACTCCGTGACCGCACCGACGCCGCGGTGCAGGACGCGGATGTCGACCTCTTCGCCGACGTCCAGCTGGAGCAGGGAGGACTCGAGGGCCTCGACGGAACCAGAGGCGTCACCCTTGATGATCAGGTTCAGCTGCTGGATCTCGCCGGCCTTGAGCACCTTGTCCAGGTCCTCCAGGGACACGCGGCGCGTGCGCTTCGCGAAGGCCGCGTTGCGCTCACGGGCGGCGCGCTTCTCCGCGATCTGGCGGGCCGTACGGTCCTCCTCGACCACGAGGAAGTTGTCACCGGCACCCGGGACGTTGGTCAGGCCCAGGACCTGGACCGGCGTCGACGGGCCCGCCTCGGCGACGTTGTTGCCGTTGTCGTCGAGCATGGCGCGCACCCGGCCGTAGGCGTCGCCCACGACCATCGTGTCGCCGACCCGCAGCGTGCCTCGCTGGACGAGGACCGTCGCCACGGCACCGCGGCCGCGGTCGAGACGGGACTCGATCGAGATGCCCTGCGCGTCCTGGCTCGGGTTGGCCCGGAGGTCGAGCGAGGCGTCGGCCGTGAGGATCACGGCCTCCAGCAGCGAGTCGATGTTCAGACCCTGCTTGGCGGAGATGTCGACGAACATCGTGTCGCCGCCGTACTCCTCGGCCACCAGACCGAACTCGGTCAGCTGACCGCGCACCTTGGTCGGGTCGGCGCCCTCGACGTCGATCTTGTTGACCGCGACGACGATCGGGACCTCGGCCGCCTTGGCGTGGTTGAGCGCCTCGACCGTCTGCGGCATGACGCCGTCGTTGGCCGCGACGACCAGGATCGCGATGTCGGTCGACTTCGCACCACGGGCACGCATGGCGGTGAACGCCTCGTGACCCGGGGTGTCGATGAAGGTGATCTTGCGCTCTTCTTCGTTGACCTCGGTCGCGACCTGGTAGGCACCGATGTGCTGGGTGATGCCGCCGGCCTCGCCCGCGATGACGTTGGTCTTGCGGATGGCGTCGAGCAGGCGGGTCTTACCGTGGTCGACGTGACCCATGACGGTCACGACCGGCGGACGGACGACCAGGTCCTCCTCGTCGCCCTCGTCCTCGCCGAACTCGATGTCGAAGGACTCGAGCAGCTCGCGGTCCTCCTCCTCGGGACTGACGATCTGAACCGTGTAGTTCATCTCGCCGGCGAGGAGTTCCAGGGTCTCGTCGGAGACGGACTGAGTGGCCGTGACCATCTCGCCGAGGTTCATCATGACCGCGACGAGCGACGCCGGGTTGGCGTTGATCTTCTCCGCGAAGTCCGTGAGCGACGCGCCGCGGGAGAGGCGGATGGCCTCGCCGTTGCCGCGCGGCAGCATCACGCCGCCGACGCTCGGGGCCTGCATGGCCTCGTACTCCTGGCGCCTCTGCCGCTTCGACTTGCGGCCACGACGCGCGGGACCACCGGGACGGCCGAAGGCGCCCTGCGTGCCACCGCGGCCACCGGGACCGCCGGGACGGCCACCGAAGCCGGGACGACCACCGCCGCCACCGCCGGGACCACCCGGACGGCCGGCGAAGCCACCGCCACCGCCGCCGCCACCGGGACGACCGGCGAAACCGCCACCGCCGCCACCGGGACGACCGGCGAAGCCGCCGCCGCCACCCGGGCGACCGCCGCCGCCACCGGGACGACCGCCGGCACCGGGACCGCGGCCGCCGGGGCCACCGCCGCCCGGACGGGGGCCGGCAGCGGGACGCTGCGGCATCATGCCGGGGTTGGGACGCGGGCCGGCCGGGCCGGGACGCGGGCCGCCCTGCGGGCGGGGCATGCCGGCCGGCGACGGACGCGAACCACCGGGAGACTGCGGACGCGGACCGCCGCCCTGGGCGCCGGGCGCCTGCGGACGGGGGCCGGCGCCGGGGGCACCGGGGCCGCCGGGACGCGGACCGCCCTGCGGGCGCGGAGCCTGCGGACGGGCCATGCCGGTGGTACCACCGGAGGTGAAGGGGTTGTTACCCGGACGCGGGCCGGCCGGACGGCCACCCGGACGCGGTGCGGAACCGCCGGGACGCGAGCCGCCGCCCTGGGCGGCCGCGGGGCGCTGGCCCTGCTGGCCCTGACCGGGACCGCCGGGGCGGCCACCGGGCCTGGGGGCACCGGGACGAGCACCCGGACGCTGGCCCTGGTTCTGGCTCTGGGGCTGCGGCTGGCTCTGGGCTGCCGGAGCCTGCGGGGCCGGGGCAGCCGGCGGAGCGGTGAACTCCGGGGCGGCCGGGGCCGGGCGAGGCGCGGGCTTGGGACCCGGCACGGGACGCGGGCCGGGGGCCGGCGCGGGTGCCGAGGGAGCCGCCGGTGCGGCCGGCTGCTGGGCAGCGGGCGCCGTCGACGGCTTGGGGGCCGGCGGCCTCGGGGCAGCCGGACGTGCCGCCTGCGCCGGAGAGGGCGCGGCGGGCCTGGGGGCGGCCTTGCGCGGGGCGGGCTTACCGGCGGACTTGCCGGAGCCACCACCCTGGAAGGCGTCGGTCAGCTTACGTACAACCGGCGCTTCGATGGTCGAAGACGCCGAACGGACGAATTCACCGAGTTCCTGGAGCTTGGCCATGACGGCCTTGCTCTCTACACCGAACTCCTTGGCGAGTTCGTATACCCGGACCTTAGCCACTTCGCTCCTTTGAGGTCCGGGTTGAAGCCGGACCGTCGCTAGTTCATGGGCGTACTCATCGCGTACTCATCGAGTGCTCATCGCAATCTCGACCTGCTTTCGACTCGCGAGGTACCAAACCGCACGGTTTTCCGTACGGCATGTCTTACGGCGTTGCCTGCTTGGCAACTGTCGTCTGCTCGACGTATCGGCGCAACGCCTTTGTGTCGAGCGCTCCCGGGGCGCGCAGTGCCCGCGGGAACACCCGGCGGCGTACCGCCTGGTCGAGACAGACCAGGACGGGATGCACGTACGCACCCCGGCCGGGCAGCGTACCGCGAGGATCGGGGACGCATGCGTCCTCGGTCTTCACGATCCGCAGGAGATCGTTCTTGGCCGCCCGCTCCCGGCACCCCACACAGGTGCGTTCGGGGCATACTCGGTCGTGCGTCCGGCCAGACACAGCTAAGTCTACCTCCCCGTACCGACCTCACCCCTTCGGGGCAGCGATCGAACGGCTCTTGTCGTGATTCAAGCGCTCACGGCCCGGATCTATTCCCCGGTACCCCGGTCTCCCCGGGTTCTACTCCCCGGCCTGCTCGGTGTCGGGCCGGATGTCGATCCGCCAGCCGGTGAGGCGGGCGGCGAGGCGGGCGTTCTGGCCCTCCTTGCCGATCGCCAGCGACAGCTGGTAGTCCGGCACGGTCACCCGGGCGGAGCGGGCGCCCATGTCCACGACCTCCACCTTGTTCACCCGCGCGGGTGACAGGGCGTTCGCGACCATCTCCGCCGGGTCGTCCGACCAGTCGACGATGTCGATCTTCTCGCCGTTCAGCTCGCCCATCACGTTGCGCACCCGGCCGCCCATGGGGCCGATGCAGGCGCCCTTGGCGTTCAGACCCGAACGGGTGGACCGTACGGCGATCTTCGTGCGGTGACCGGCCTCACGGGCGATCGCGGCGATCTCCACCGAACCGTCGGCGATCTCCGGCACCTCCAGGGCGAAGAGCTTCTTCACCAGGTTGGGGTGCGTACGCGAAAGGGTCACGGAGGGACCGCGGACGCCCTTGGCGACCCGGACGACGTAACTGCGCAGCCGCATGCCGTGCGGGTAGGTCTCGCCGGGCACCTGCTCCTGCACCGGGAGGATGGCCTCCAGCTTGCCGATGTCAACGAGCACGTTCTTCGGGTCGCGGCCCTGCTGGACGACACCGGTGACGATGTCGCCCTCCCGGCCGGCGTACTCGCCGAGCGTCGCGTCGTCCTCGGCGTCGCGCAGCCGCTGGAGGATCACCTGCTTGGCGGTGGTCGCGGCGATCCGGCCGAAGCCGGACGGGGTGTCGTCGAACTCGCGGGACTCCTGGCCCTCCTCGAGGTCGGCGGGGTCCTCCTTCGCCCACACGGTCACATGTCCGGTCTCCCGGTCGAGCTCCACGCGCGCGTGCCGGCGGCTTCCCTCGGTGCGGTGGTAGGCGATGAGGAGGGCCGATTCGATCGCCCCGACCAGCAGGTCGAAGGAGATCTCCTTCTCCCGCACCAAGCCCCGCAGGGCGCTCATGTCGATGTCCACGGCTACGCCTCCTCCTCTTCCTTCATGTCCTTCTCGGTGTTCTTGCTGTCCGTGCTGTCCTTGCGGCTGAACTCGACCTGCACCCGGGCCCTGGCCACCTCCGGGAAGGTGAGCCGGCGCGCGGTGGCCTTGCGGCCCTTCACCCCGGGCACCTCGACGTCGACGCCCTCGCCGTCCACCCGCAGGATCCGCGCCACCAGCTCGCCGTCCTCGGCCAGCTGGAACCGCACCAGCCGGCCGGTGGCGCGCACGAAGTGCCGGTGCTCGGTGAGGAGGCGCTCCGCACCGGGGGTTCCGACCTCCAGGTCGTACGTGTCCTCGCCCATCGCGTTCGTCTCGTCGAGCTTCGCCGAGAGCGCACGGCTCACATCGGCGATCGCGTCCAGGTCCGCCCCGGTGTCGGAGTCCACGACGACACGCAGCACCCGCTTGCGTCCGACCGAGTCCACGGCGATCTCTTCGAGATCCAGCCCCTGGGAGGTGACGAGCGGTTCGAGCAGCTCTCGCAGCCTCTCGCTCTGGGTGGTGCTCATCCGGGTGACTCCTCGGCCGCGTGTGCTGTTGTGGGATGGGTCGCGTGTCTGATCAAAGGGTATCGGGTCGCGGGAGGTGTTGCCGTCCACCCGAGGCCCCGCGGTGCCGGTGAGTGGCGCGGGACGGGTGCGCGGGTACGGTGATCACGGGCGGGCCGCCCGCCAGCTGTTCTTCCCTCCGCACGAGTTCCCCGAGGACGTCCGCAGTGCCGTACTCCCCACCGCCGCGCACCCCCTCGGGGCCGCGCAGAAGATCCCTGCTCGCCTCGGCCGGCGCCGCCGCCCTGCTGGCGGGCTGCTCGGCCGGACCGGACACCGGCGGCGACGGCCCGTCGGCCGTCGCCCGGGCCCGCGCACGTGCGGCCCGGGACAGCCGGGGGCTGCTGGAGCGCTACGACGCCGTGCTCGCCGCCCGTCCCGGGCTGGCGGAGCGGCTGCGCCCGCTGCGGGCACAGGTCGCGGCCCACGCGGTGGCCTTCGGGGACGGTACGGCGGCCACCGGCGCGGTCGCCGGCACGGCCACGGCGTCGCCCTCCCCCGCTCCCGTGCCCGGCACCGACGAGGAGGCCCTCGCCGCTCTCGCCGCCGCCGAGCGGGCCCTCGCCGACCGGCGGGGCAGGGATCTGCTGGACGTACCCGGTGAGCTGGCACGGCTCCTGGCGTCGGTCGCGGCGGCCGGGGCCGCGCACGCGTACCTGCTGACGGAGGGGGCCAGGTGAGCGACGCCACCGAGCAGTCCGAGCTGACGGCGCTGCAGGCGGCGCTGGCGGCGGAACACGCGGCGGTGTACGGGTACGGCGTCGTCGGCGGCCGCATCGGCGAGCAGCGCCGGTCCGAGGCACGTGCGGCCTACGACGCCCACCGGGCGCGCCGGGACACGCTGGTGCGCACGGTGCGTGACCTGGGCGGCGCGCCGGTCGCCGCGAGCGCCGCGTACGCGCTGCCGTTCCCGGTCCGGGACGGGGGGTCGGCGGTACGGCTGGCGGCCCAGCTGGAGGAGCGGGTGGCCGCGGTGTACTCGGACCTGGTGCGGGCGGCGAGCGGCGCGCGGCGGACCGATGCCGCCGGCGCGCTGCGGGAGGCCGCGGTACGGGCGGTGCGCTGGAGCGGGGAGAGCGTAGCCTTCCCTGGGCTCGCCGAGCGGTCCGCCGGCCAGGCCGGCGCGGCCGGTACGACCCCGTCGGCGTCCGCGTCGGCATCCCGGTAGGCGCTCGGCAAGGGGCCGCACAGGGCCGGACAGGAAGGAAACGACTCGCGCATGGCTTTCGAACCGCCGCAGCGCCTGGTGCGGGCGCTCGGTGAGACGGCACCGGCCGGTGACGACTGGCTGGCGCGGCTGCCCGCGGTGGCCGAGCGGGTCGTCGCCCGGCGCGAGTTGACCGTCGAGCGGGTCCAGGTGCCGGGCGGGCGCAGCAGCCTGGTCGTGCTGGTACGGCGGGCGGACGGCACACCGGCCGTGCTGAAGCTGGCGCCGCCGCGGGCCCGCCCGGGCAGCGAGGCGGCGGCGCTGGCGCACTGGGCCGGGCTGGGCGCCGTACAGCTGCTGGACGCGGAGCCGGACGAGGGGGTGCTGCTGCTGGAGCGGCTGCACCCGGATGTGTCGGTGCGGTCGCTGCCGGAGGCGAAGGCGCTGCTGGAGGCGGCGGGGACGCTGCGCAGGCTGTGGGTCAAGCCGCCGGCCGGTCATGTCTTCGAGACCGTCGCGGAGCGCACCGGCAGGCAGGCGGCGGCGATGCGGGCGGGCGCCGGGGCCGATGCGGAGGCGGCGCCGCTGGTCGACGCGGCGCTCGCGGCCCGCGAGGAGCTGCTGGCCGCCCCGTCCGGGCAGCTGCTTTTGCACGGCACGTTCCGGCAGAGCAAGGTGCTCGCCGGGGAGCGGACGCCGTGGCTCGCGGTGGGTCCCGACCCGGTGGTCGGGGAGAGCGCCTTCGACCTGGCGCGGCTGGTGCGGGACCGGGTGGAGGACCTGATCGCGACGCCGTCCGGCCCGGCCGTCACCCGGCGCCGGATCAAGCGGCTCGCGGAGTCGCTGGAGGTGGACCAGGAGCGGCTGCGCGGCTGGACGCTGTTCCGGGCGGTGGAGTCGGGGATCCGCGCCCGGCGGGTCGGCCGTGAGAAGGACGCGGAGCTGCTGCTGGAGTTCGCGGGCTGGCTGTGAGGCCTTCCCCCGGACGGGGCGGCCCGCTGCCGGTCGCCGCGCCTGCCGGCCGGTCACGCCCCCCGGCAGGGTCCGGAGGGCGCCTGGACCCGGCCGGTGTTCGTGTTCAGACCGCGGCGGTAGCGGACGCCGGGGCGGCCGGCGACGGAGGTGTTCGCCGTCACGATGAAACCGTTGCGCTCCAGGACGGTGCGGGAGGCCGTGTGGTCGCTGGTGGTGAGCGCGGTGAGGGCAGACAGCCCGTACGTGCCGCGGGCCAGGTCGCAGACCTCGGCGACCATCGCCGTGGCCAGTCCGCGGCCCGCGGCACGCTCGCCGATCCGGTAGCCGAGTTCGGCGCTCCCCGCCTCGACGTCCACCAGGTTGACGCGGCCGACGATTTCGCCCAGGTCGTCGAGGATCACGTGGAAGTGGCAGACGCCGGCCGCCTGTTCGGCGAGGAGCGCGCGGTGGCGGGCGGCGAACTCGGTGAAGTACGCCTCTCCGCGGTCGGACACCGTCCGGGCGAAGTACGCCCGGTTGGCGCGTTCGAAGGCGAGCAGGGCGGCCTCGTGGCCGGGCAGGAGTCGCTCGAGTGTCGGCATGCGGGCCAGCCTAGGCAGCGGTCGCCGTCGGGCCGAAGCGGTTTTCCGGGGGCGGCGGCACCGGCGGGCGTCCGGGGGCGGCCGTCCGCCCCCGGACTCCCGTGGGTCTGCTCTACTGCGCGGTCAGGCGGGCGATCGCGTCCTCGACCGTCAGCTCCTCGCGCTCACCGGACTTGCGGTCCTTCAGTTCCAGGACGCCCTCGCCGGAGCGGCGGCCGGCCACCAGGATCTGGGGGACGCCGATCAGCTCGGCGTCGGTGAACTTCACGCCCGGGGAGACCCCGGCCCGGTCGTCCACCAGGACGCGGACGCCCGCGGCGGCCAGCTTCCCGGCGACGTCGAGGGCCAGCTCGGTCTGGAGGGCCTTGCCGGCGGCGACGACGTGCACATCGGCCGGGGCGACCTCCTTGGTCCACACCAGACCGTGCTCGTCGGCGGTCTGCTCGGCGAGCGCGGCGACTGCGCGGGAGACGCCGATGCCGTAGGAGCCCATGGTGACGCGGACGGGCTTGCCGTTCTGGCCGAGGACGTCCAGCTTGAGGGCGTCGGTGTACTTGCGGCCCAGCTGGAAGATGTGGCCGATCTCGATGGCCCGGTCCAGCTTCAGGCCGGTGCCGCACTTCGGGCAGGGGTCGCCGTCCTGCACGACCACGACGTCCACGTAGGCGTCGACCTCGAAGTCACGGCCGGCGACGACGTTCCGGGCGTGCGTGTTCTCCTTGTTGGCGCCGGTGATCCAGGTGGTGCCGGGGGCCACGCGCGGGTCGGCGATGTACGTCACCTTCTCGCCGAGGCCCTGCGGGCCGACGTAGCCGCGCACCAGGTCGGGGCGGCCGGCGAAGTCCGCCTCGGTGACCATCTCGACGGCGGCCGGGGCGAAGTGCGCCTCGACCTTGTCCAGGTCGACCTCGCGGTCCCCGGGTACGCCGACGGCGACGATCTCGCCATCCACCTTGACCAGCAGGTTCTTCAGCGTGGCGGAGGCCGGGACGCCGAGGGACGCGGCGAGGGTCTCGATGGTCGGGGTGTCGGGGGTGGGGATCTCCTCGAGCGCGGGCAGGGCGGAGCCGTCGACCGGCTTCAGCTCGTAGGTGATCGCCTCGGTGTTGGCGGCGAAGTCGCAGTTCGGGCAGTCCGCGAAGGTGTCCTCGCCGGCCTCGGCCGGGGCGAGGAACTCCTCGGACTTCGAGCCGCCCATCGCGCCGGCGGTGGCGGCACAGATGCGGTAGTCGAGGCCGAGGCGCTCGAAGACGCGCTGGTAGGCCTGGCGGTGCAGGGCGTAGGACTTGGCGAGGCCCTCGTCCTCCGTGTCGAAGGAGTACGAGTCCTTCATGAGGAACTCACGGCCGCGCAGGATGCCGGCGCGGGGGCGGGCCTCGTCGCGGAACTTGGTCTGGATCTGGTAGAGGATCACCGGCAGGTCCTTGTAGGACGTGCACTGGTCCTTGACCAGGAGGGTGAAGATCTCCTCGTGGGTGGGGCCGAGGAGGTAGTCGCCGCCCTTGCGGTCCTTGAGCCGGAACAGCTCCTGGCCGTACTCCTCCCAGCGGCCGGTCGCCTCGTACGGCTCGCGGGGCAGCAGGGCGGGCAGCGAGACCTCCTGGGCGCCGATGGCGTCCATCTCCTCGCGCACGATCCGCTCCACGTTGGCGAGGACCTTCT
Organism: Streptomyces sp. NPDC014991; assembly: GCF_043080665.1. Lineage (NCBI taxonomy): Bacteria > Bacillati > Actinomycetota > Actinomycetes > Kitasatosporales > Streptomycetaceae > Streptomyces > Streptomyces sp. NPDC014991. The sequence goes on along the minus strand of NZ_JBIBVY010000017.1, from coordinate 125,004 downwards.
TGCCGAGGGGCAGCCAGCTCCAGATGCCGGCGGCCGTGCGGCGGACGTAACCGGCGCGGACGAGGAGCTTGTGGCTGAGGACCTCGGCGTCCGCCGGGTCGTCGCGCAGCGTCTTCGCCATCAACTGGGACATGCGCTGGACCGGTGCGTTGGCCATGGTTCTCGTACTCCTGCCGGATGGGGGTCCCCCACTCGGGCGGGGCCGGGAGTGGGGAAGGGTGCTGGCACAGGAGGTTAGCCGGGCCGCCGGTGCCGGTGGAAATCGGTTAACGCCTGCCTTGCGGATCAGGCACGCTGCAGCAGACCGCGCCCCGCCACCCCGGCGGGATCTGGAAGACGGAGGCCCTAACGCCTGCGCAGCGGCAGGGGGGCGCCCATGACGGCGTACGGTCTCGCCGCGCTCGGGAAGTGGACCTGGCGGGCCAGGTCGGTGTAGCCGAGGGAGTGGTAGAGGCCGCGGGCGGGGCTGTCGGTGTCGATCGCGGAGAGGATCGAGCGGGGTTCCGCCGCGGTGTCGGTGATCGTGGTGATCAGGCGCCGGCCGATGCCCTGGTTCTGGTGGTCGGGGTGGACGTGCAGCTCGGTGATGACGAAGGAGTCGTCCAGCCAGGCCTGGTTGCCGTTGGCGCGCAGGTAGGGCTCCACGACGGTGGACCACCAGTGGATACGGCTGTTGGGCATGCCGTACACGAACCCGACGAGCAGACCGTCGACTCTCGCGCCGTAGGCCCGGGCGCCCCGGTACTGCATGTGGCGCAGGACGATCTGACGGCGTACGGCGACCTCGTCGGGACCCAGTCCGAAAGCGAGGGCCTGGACCGCCAGGGCCTCGTCGACGTGGGCGGTGAGGTCCAGGGTGCCGATCACGGGGTCCATGCGGGGAGCGTACAGGGGGTTCAGAACAGCACACTCATGAAGGCGCCGACCTCGTGGAAGCCCACACGGTGGTACGTCCTGCGGGCCGCGGTGTTGTAGTCGTTCACGTAGAGGCTGGCGACGGGGGCGATGTCGGCCAGGGCGTAGCGCAGGACCGCCGCCATGCCGGGGGCGGCCAGGCCTCGGCCCCGGTACTCGGGCGCCACCCAGACGCCCTGGATCTGGCAGGCGTGGGGGGTGGCCGCGCCGATCTCCGCCTTGAACACGACCCGGCCGGTGTCGTCGACGCGGGCGAAGGAGCGGCCGGCGCCGACCAGTTCGGCCACGCGGGCCTGGTAGAGCAGGCCGCCGTCACCGGCCATCGGGGAGACGCCGACCTCCTCGGTGAACATGGCCACGCACGCCGGCATGATCGTATCCATCTCGTCCTTGCGGACGCGGCGGACGTGCGGGTCGGGGGCGATGCCGGCCGGCATGCGGTCGGTGACCATCAGCGGCTGGTGGGCGCGGACCTCGCGGGCCGGGCCCCAGTGCGGCTCCAGCAGCCGCCACAGTTCGGCGGTGGCGTCGGCGGGGCCGACGACGGAGGAGCAGCGGCGGCCGGCCCGCCGGGCACGGTCGGCGAACGCGCGCACGGCGCGCGGGGTGGCGCAGAGGGGGACGAGGTTGGCGCCCGCGTAGCACAGGGACGTGAGCATGCCGTCCTCGTACCAGCCCCACATCTCGCCGCCGAGGCGCCAGGGGTCGAGGCCGGCGACCTGGACACGGGAGGTCACGAAGGCGTTGGCGACCGGCTCGCGGTCGAGGACGGCGAGCGCGGCGTCCAGGTCGCTCGGTTCGAGCACCCGTGAGGTGGTCTGGGTCAACACGTGCGGGGCCTCACCCTGGCTGGGTTCTGCTGATCTCCGCACTATAGCCGCGCCACTTGTGCGGCGCGTCTGCCGGCCGGTGGTCCGCTGTCCGCCGGATCAGCCCGTCACGGACACCGACGGTTCGCCCGAGGCGGTGCCGTCGGCCTCCATCTGGGCGGCCAGCTTCATGGCCTCCTCGATGAGGGTTTCCACGATCTTGGACTCGGGGACGGTCTTGATGACCTCGCCCTTGACGAAGATCTGGCCCTTGCCGTTGCCCGAGGCGACGCCCAGGTCGGCCTCGCGGGCCTCGCCGGGACCGTTGACTACGCAGCCCATGACGGCGACGCGCAGCGGGACCTCCATGCCGGTCAGGCCGGCGGTGACCTCCTCGGCGAGCTTGTACACGTCGACCTGGGCACGGCCGCAGGACGGGCAGGAGACGATCTCCAGACCGCGCTGGCGCAGGTTCAGCGACTCCAGGATCTGGATGCCGACCTTGACCTCCTCGGCGGGCGGCGCGGAGAGGGAGACGCGGATGGTGTCGCCGATGCCCTGGGAGAGGAGGGCGCCGAAGGCCACGGCCGACTTGATGGTGCCCTGGAAGGCGGGGCCCGCCTCGGTGACGCCGAGGTGGAGGGGGTAGTCGCACTGCTCGGCGAGCTGGCGGTAGGCCTCGATCATGACGACCGGGTCGTTGTGCTTGACGGAGATCTTGATGTCGCGGAAGTCGTGCTCCTCGAAGAGGGACGCCTCCCACAGGGCCGACTCGACCAGGGCCTCGGGGGTGGCCTTGCCGTACTTCTGGAGCAGGCGGCGGTCGAGGGAGCCGGCGTTGACGCCGATACGGATCGGGGTGCCGTGCTCCGTGGCGGCCTTGGCGATCTCCTTGACCTTGTCGTCGAACTGCTTGATGTTGCCCGGGTTCACGCGGACGGCGGCGCAGCCGGCCTCGATGGCGGCGAAGACGTACTTGGGCTGGAAGTGGATGTCCGCGATGACCGGGATCTGCGACTTGCGGGCGATGGTCGCGAGGGCGTCGGCGTCGTCCTGGGTGGGGCAGGCGACGCGGACGATCTGACAGCCGGACGCGGTCAGTTCGGCGATCTGCTGGAGGGTGGCGCCGATGTCGGACGTACGGGTCGTGGTCATCGACTGGACCGATACGGGTGCGTCTCCGCCGACCGCCACGCTTCCGACCTGGATCTGCCGGCTCCTGCGGCGTTCGGCGAGCTTGGTCGGAACGGACGGCATGCCGAGAGAAATCGCAGTCATCTGCTGTGCAACCCCAAGTCGTGGATCAAGGTCCGGTCCCGTGAACCGCGGGTCCCGGGCTTCGAGATTACGGCACCGGCCCGGGCGCGGGCACATCCCACCCGGTAAGGGCACCCGTTCGGGGCGGCCCGGAAACGGTCGTGTTCCGGGCCGCCCCGCATGCCGTGCGGCCAGGCCCTCTCGTTCGGTCCTAGGTGATCTTCACCGGGTTGACCACGTCGGCGATGAGGACCAGGACGGTGAAGCAGACGAAGATCCCGGCGACCACGTACGCCACCGGCATCAGCTTGGCGACGTCGAACGGGCCGGGGTCGGGCCGGCGCAGCACCCGGGCCAGGTTGCGCCGCAGCGACTCCCACAGGGCGCCCGCGATGTGCCCGCCGTCGAGCGGCAGCAGCGGGAGCATGTTGAACAGGAACAGGGAGAGGTTGAAGCCGGCGAGCACGAACACGAACATGGCCAGCTGCTGCGAGGCCGGGATGTCCAGGGTGGCGATCTCGCCGGTGACCCGGGCCGCGCCGACGATGCCCATCGGGGAGTCGGGTTCGCGCGGGCCGTCGCCGAAGGCCGCGTCCCACAGGGCCGGGATCTTGCCGGGCAGGGCGACGAGGGAGTCGACGGCGTCGCCGACCCGGTCGCCCATCCAGGTCACGGACTCGCCGAAGTCCTGCTTGACGACGCCGGTGGCGGAGCCGAAGCCGAGGAAGCCGGCCTTGACGTAGCCGTCGACGTAGTTGCCGGCGGCGTCCTTCCTGGCGACCCGGTTCTCGGCGATCTTCGCGTGCAGGGTCAGCTCGTGGCCCTTGCGGTCGACGACGATCGCGACGTTCTTGCCGGCGCTGTCCCGGATGAGGTCCGAGAGGGTGTTCCAGTCCTTGGTGGGCACGCCTCCGAAGGAGACGATCCTGTCGCCCTTCTCCATGCCGGCCCGCGCGGCCGGGGACTCGGGGTCGGACTTCTTGCAGCTGTCGCGGTGCTGGCTCTGTGCGATGACGCAGGGCGAGACGGAGGCGACGGTGGTGGTCTGCTGCTGGATGCCGAAGCCCATCAGCACCGTGAGGAACAGGGCGATCGCGAGCACCAGGTTCATGGCGGGGCCCGCGAACATGACGATGACGCGCTTCCACGGCCTGCGCGTGTAGAACATGCGCGTCTCGTCACCCGGCTGGAGCTCCTCGAAGGCCGCCGAGCGGGCGTCCTCGATCATGCCCCGCCACGGTGAGGTGGAGCGGGCGGAGACCCGGCCCTGGCCGTCGGGCGGGAACATGCCGATCATGCGGATGTAGCCGCCGAGCGGGACGGCCTTGATGCCGTACTCGGTGTCGCCCTTCTTCCGCGACCAGATGGTGGGGCCGAATCCGACCATGTACTGGGGGACGCGGATACCGAAGAGCTTGGCCGTGGACAGGTGCCCCAGCTCGTGCCAGGCGATCGAGACGAGCAGGCCGACCGCGAAGACCACTATGCCGAGGATGAACATCAAGGTCGTCATGCACGCGCCTCCGCGGTCGCCGTCGTGGCTGTGAGTTCGCGGGCCCGGGCCCGCGCCCAGGTCTCCGCTTCGAGGACGTCCGACACGGTGAGCGAGGTTCCCGCGAGCGGGGTGCCGTGCTCCTCGACCACCCGGGTCACGGTCTCCATGATCCCGTTGAAGGGCAGCGCGCCGTCCAGGAAGGCCGCGACGCACTCCTCGTTGGCGGCATTGAACACCGCCGGCGCCGTGCCCGCGAGCTGCCCCACGTGCCGGGCGAGGTTCACCGAGGGAAAGGCCTCGTTGTCCAGCGGGAAGAACTCCCACGTGGACGCCTGGCTCCAGGAGAAGGCGGGGGCGGCGTCGGGAACGCGTTCGGGCCAGCCCAGGCCGATGGCGATCGGCCCGCGCATGTCGGGGGGCGTCGCCTGGGCGATCGTGGATCCGTCGGTGAACTCGACCATCGAGTGGACATACGACTGCGGGTGCACGACGACCTCAATGCGGTCGAAGGGAATGTCGTAGAGCAGGTGCGCCTCGATGACCTCCAGCCCCTTGTTGACGAGGGTCGCGGAGTTGACCGTGATCACCGGGCCCATCGCCCAGGTGGGGTGGGCGAGGGCGTCCGCCACGGTGACGTGCGCCAGATCCGCCCTGCTCCGGCCGCGGAAGGGACCTCCGGACGCGGTGACGACCAGCTTGCGGACGTCGGCGCGGGTGCCGGCGGCGAGGGCCTGGAAGAGGGCCGCGTGCTCGGAGTCGACCGGGATGATCTGGCCCGGCTCGGCGAGCGCCCTGACCAGCGGGCCGCCGACGATCAGCGACTCCTTGTTGGCGAGCGCGAGGGTGCGGCCCGCCTCCAGGGCGGCGAGGGTCGGGGCGAGGCCGATGGAACCGGTGATGCCGTTCAGCACGGTGTGGCAGTCGGAGGCGGCGAGCCCGGTGGCCGCGTCGGGTCCGGCGAGGATCTCGGGCAGCGGCTCCCCGGTGCCGTACTCGGCGGCGAGCGCCTCGCGCAGCGCGGGTACGACGTCCTCGCGGGCGACCGCCACGGTCCGCACCCGCAGGCGGTGTGCCTGCTCGGCGAGGAGGGCGACCCGGCCTCCGTTCGCGGCGAGGCCGGTGACCCGGAAACGGTCGGGGTTGCGCAGCACGAGGTCGATGGCCTGGGTGCCGATGGATCCGGTGGAACCGAGGATCACCACGTCCTTGGGTCCGTCCCCGGTGACGGGGTCGTACACGAGGTGCGGGTCGGCGAGGGGCGCCGGATGGGCGGGACTGTCGGTCATCCCCCCATTGTGGCCGCAAGTGGAGGCGGGCCGGGCAGGGCGTCCCTCGCACGGGTGTCCCGACGGCCCGCGCGGCCGGAGGGAGGGACTCTCCGAAAGTGAAGTCATCGTGAAGATCGTGTGATAACACTTCTGTTCACGCGATTTCGCGGACGACATCCTGGGGGGATCTCCATGCGTACTGCGCACCTGCGCGCTGCCCTGCCCGCCTTCGCCGGGGCCGCCGTGCTCACCGGCACCCTGCTCAGCACCCCGGCCGAGGCCGCCGGGGGCGTGCGGATCCATCACGTCTGGTTCGACAGCCCGGGCACGGACAACCGCTCGAACAAGAGCCTGAACGCCGAGTGGGTGCAGCTGAAGAACACCAGCGGTTCCGCGGTCTCCCTCAAGGGCTGGGTCCTGAAGGACGCCTCGAACCACAAGTACGTCTTCCCGAGCGTCAGGATCGGCGCCGGGAAGTACCTGAAGGTCCACACCGGCAGCGGCTCGGACACCGCGTCGGACAAGTACCAGGACCGCCGCGCCTACGTCTGGAACAACGACAAGGACACGGCCACGCTGACCAGGGCGAGCGGCACCAGGGTCGACACCTGCTCCTGGACGACGCGGGACCCGAGCGACAGGTACTGCTAGTTCCCGAACGGACGGCGGGCGTTCTCCCGCGCGGACGGTCCGGGGGTCGCGTCGGCGATCCACGGGCCGTCCCCCGAAGGGTCGAGGATGCCCTCCTCCAGCCACTCGTACGCTCCGCCGAGTACCTGCTTGACCACCTTGCGGTCCAGGTCGTCGGTGTTGGTCCACAGCCGGGTGAAGAGTTCCTCCACCCGGATGCGGGCCTGGCGGCAGAAGGCGTCGGCCAGCTGGTAGGCCTCGCGGCCGTGCTCGCCCCGGGTACGCAGGCGCTCGGCCCGGACGCACGCCGCGCTCATCGCGAACAGTTCCGCGCCGATGTCCACGATCCGGCCGAGGAAGCCCTGTTTGGTCTCCATCCGGCCCTGCCAGCGGGACATGGCGTAGAACGTGGAGCGGGCCAGTTTGCGGGCCGTGCGCTCGACGTACCTCAGGTGCCCGGAGAGATCGATGCCGTGCCGGAAGTCGCCGTAGGACGTGGGCAGCTGGCCCGGACCGGCGACCAGTTTCGGCAGCCACCCGGCGTAGAAGACACCCGCGCTCACGCCTGCCCTCGCCTTGGCGGACAGGGGCTTGTCGGGGTCGATGAGGTCACCGGCGACCGAGAGGTGGGTGTCGACGGCCTCGCGGGCGATGAGGAGGTGCATGATCTCCGTCGAGCCCTCGAAGATGCGGTTGATGCGCAGGTCGCGCAGGATCTGCTCGGCCGGGACACCACGCTCGCCCCGCGCCCGCAGCGACTCGGCCGTCTCGTAGCCCCGGCCGCCGCGGATCTGGACCAGTTCGTCGGCCATCGTCCAGGCCATCTCGGAGCCGTAGAGCTTGGCGAGGGCGGCCTCGATACGGATGTCGTTGCGGTCCTCGTCGGCCATCTGGGAGGACAGGTCGAGGACGGCTTCCAGGGCGAAGGTGGTGGCCGCGATGAAGCTGATCTTGGAGCCGACGGCCTCGTGCAGCGCGACCGGTTTGCCCCACTGCTCGCGCTCCGCCGCCCATTCGCGGGCGATCTTCAGGCACCACTTCCCGGCGCCGGCGCACATGGCGGGCAGCGACAGCCGGCCGGTGTTGAGGGTGGTGAGGGCGATCTTGAGTCCCGCACCCTCCGGGCCGATGCGGTGGGCGGCGGGGACGCGGACCCGGTGGAAGCGGGTGACGCCGTTCTCGATGCCGCGCAGGCCCATGAAGGCGTTGCGGTTCTCCACGGTGACGCCCTCGGACGTGGCCTCCACGACGAAGGCGGTGATGCCGCCCTTGTGGCCCTCGGACCTCGGCACCCGGGCCATGACCACCAAGAGGTCGGCGACGACCCCGTTGGTGGTCCACAGCTTCACGCCGTCGAGGACGTAGTCGTCGCCGTCCGGCACGGCCGTGGTGGCGAGCCGGGCCGGGTCCGAGCCGACGTCCGGCTCGGTGAGCAGGAAGGCGGAGATGTCGGTGCGGGCGCAGCGGGGCAGGAAGGCGTCCTTCTGCTCCTGGGTGCCGAACATCTTCACCGGCTGCGGTACGCCGATCGACTGGTGGGCGGAGAGGAGCGCGCCGACGGCGGGGCTGACGGAGCCGACCAGGGCGAGGGCCTTGTTGTAATAGAGCTGGCTGAGGCCGAGACCGCCGTACCGGGGGTCGATCTTCATGCCGAGGGCACCGAGTTCCTTGAGGCCGGCCACGACCTCGTCGGGGATGCGGGCCTCGCGCTCGATGCGGGCCGGGTCGATGCCCGACTCGCAGAAGGCGCGCAGCTTCGCCAGGAACTCCTCGCCGCGCCGGACGGACTCGTCGGCGGGGAGCGGGTGGGGGTGGATGAGGTCGAGCCGGAAGCGTCCGAGGAAGAGTTCCTTGGCGAAGCTGGGCTTGCGCCAGTCCTGTTCCCGGGCGGCCTCCGCCACCTGTCGGGCCTCGCGCTCGGTGACGGTGGTGCGTGGGGTGGAGGGGGCGGACATGGAGGCTCACCTCGCCGCGGAAAAGGGATGAGGGGGATGGTTCACGACCGATCGGTGCTACTGGATCGTTGGTACCCGAAACGGACCGGCCCCACCACCCCTCGCGCGTCCGAACGGCCGAAAGGCCTGCCGGGGGCCGGTGGGGGTGGGTCCGGGGAACCGCGACGAGCAGTCCGGAGGCGACGGGAAAATTGTCGAAGCGCTTCGACGACCTATGGACACCCCACCGTGGCTGCAGCTAGTGTCCTTCTCACCCTCATTCGTCGTGTCGGCACCGCACGGTGTCGAAGCGCTTCACCAGGTTGGGAGAGCTGGATGGTCACCCTCGCCGAGGTCGCCCGGCACGCCGGAGTATCGGCGAGCACGGTGAGCTATGTCCTCAGCGGCAAGCGGTCCATCTCCACCACCACCCGGCATCGGGTCGAGCAGAGCATCCGGGAACTGGGATACCACCCGAACGCGGGTGCCCGCGCCCTGGCGAGCAGCCGTTCCAACATCATCGCGCTGATGATCCCGCTGCGCACCGACATGTACGTGCCGGTGATGATGGAGATCGCGATCGCGGTGGCCACCACGGCCCGCACGCACGGGTACGACGTCCTGCTGCTCACCGGTGAGGAGGGGCCCGACGCGGTGCGCCGGGTGACCGGCAGCGGGCTCGCCGACGCCATGATCCTGATGGACGTGGAGCTGGACGACGAGCGGCTGCCGCTGCTGCGGGGCACCGACCAGCCGTCGGTGCTGATCGGCCTGCCCGCCGACACCACTGGCCTGACCTGCGTGGACCTGGACTGGAGTGCGACGGGCGCGCTCTGTGTGGAGCACCTGGCCGGGCTCGGTCACCGTGACATCGCTGTCATCGGCGAGGCTCCGGCGGTCTACGAACGGCACACCGGCTTCGCCGAGCGCACGCTCGACGGGCTGCGCTCCCGGGCCCGGGAGTCGGGGGTGCGCGTGCTGCACCGGCCCTGCGAGGGCGGGTACGACGCGATGGCCCTCACGCTGGCCCGGATCTTCGACGAGCGGCCGGCGACGACCGGGTTCGTGGTGCAGAACGAGTCGGCGGTGGAGCCGCTGCTCGCGCTGCTGCGCCAGCAGGGCCGGGCCGTGCCCGAGGACGTGTCCGTGGTCGCGGTCTGCCCGGAACAGGTCGCCGTCCAGGCCTCGGTGCGGCTGACCTCGGTCGCCGTCCCAGCCCAGGAGCTGGGCCGGCACGCCGTGGAACACCTGGTGGCCAAGCTGGAGGGGCAGGGCGGCGACGAGGTCGAGCTGCTCGCGCCCGAGCTGACGGTACGGGCGAGTTCGGGACCGGCCCCCGCAACGTCCTGACCCACCGCGTCCCGGCCCACCGCGTCCCGGCCCGCCGCCCCTGCCCGACCGCGTCCGGGCCTGCCGCGCCCCGCGCCCGGCACCCCGCGACGGCAGGGGTACGGCGCCGTCTGTCCCGCACCTGTCCGCACGCCTCTCCCCGGGAGCCGCCGTGAACCAGCCTGCCGTCGCGCAGCCCGCGATCAGCCTCGCCCAGTCCTCCCCCACCGTCGGCACGCTCCGGGAGCGGGACGGACGGACGCGTGGACGGGCGTGACGTACGAGGGCGGGACGGCCGTGACGGTGGACGCGCCGCTGGACCGGATCCCGCTGTTCCTGCGCGACGGGGCGCGGCTGCCGGTCGCGGAACGACAGGAGGGCCGGTCCCGGGCGGGACCGGCCCCTGCCCGCCGCGGCTCAGCCGCTGCTGACGCTCTCGCTGTTGACGGTGAAGTTCAGGCCGCCGGAGGAGGAGGTGATCTCGAAGCCGAACTGGACGTCACCGATGGTCACGTTGCCGAACCAGCCCTTGGTGTCCCTGATCCACTTCAGGATCGGCAGGACGTTCACCGTGCCGGAGCTGGAGTTGGAGGTGCGGACGAAGGAGAAGACCTCGTTGGAGCCGTTGTTGCCCTTGTAGACGGTCCAGGTGGAACCGCCGAGGGTGACGGTGCCCTGGGAGCTGCCGAGCGGACCGACGGGACCGGTCCTGTTGACCCAGAGCATGATCTCGTACTTGTAGCCGGTGTCCCAGATGTCGTACGACGTGTTGTACGCGCCGGCCGACGGGACGGAGACGTTGTAGTTGCTGGTGAGCGAGGTCAGGGAGCCGATCGGCTTGTTGACGACCTTCTTGGCGTTCGGGTAGGACTTGATGCCGCCGGTGTCGGGGTGGTTGGCGTTGACGCCCCAGTTGGTGCCGGAGTTGGCCCAGATGCACTGGCTGCCGGCGCCGGAGCCCCAGATGTCGTTGTAGAGGGTGTAGCCGTTCAGGGTGGTGTTGCCCCACTGGTCGCAGGAGTTCCAGACGGCGGCGGAGGCGGGTGCCGAGGCGAGGCCGACGGTGGCGCCGAGGGCCAGGACGGGGGCGATCAGGGCCTTGGCGACCCTGGTCAGCGTGCTTGTTGCCATGGTGTCCCTTCCATGGGTGGGGGAGGTGGTGCTGGTTGCCGCGCCCCCAGGGTGAGGACGCGTTCTTCTCCGGCGACCAGGGCGAGCGGCTCGGTGCCGGAGGAGGTCCGCAGTTCGACGCGGAGGGTGCGGTGGGGCCGCAGGACGGCGCGGGCACCGTCCGGGCTCCAGACGAGGTCGAGTTCCGCGCCGAACCGGGTGAGCACGCCGCGCAGTTCGCCGCTGGGGCAGGTGTCCGGTACGGCGGGCAGCAGGACCAGCCGGTGGGGGGTGGACCGGACGAGCATCTCGATCAGCACGCCCGGCAGGGTGTGCGCGGCGTCCGCGTTGTAGACGTCGCGGCGCGGGTAGTGGGCGCTCATCAGGGAGGCGTGGAAGAAGTCGCCGTCCAGGACCCGGCGCAGGGCGCCGGCGGCCATGACGGTGTCCCCGAGCCGGGCGGCGATCAGGGCGTGGTGCAGATGGCCGTGGGCGGAGTCGTTCCCGGTGCCGCGCAGGGCGAGCGCCCGGTGGGCGGCGGCGGCCAGGCGCGGGGTGTCGTAGGGGGTGATCTCCTCCAGCGGCCAGACGCCGTACAGGTGACTGAGGTGGCGGTGGTCGTAGGTGTCGTCGAGCCCCGGCCAGGCCCATTCGGCGAGGGCGCCGTCGGCGTTGATCCGGTGCGGGGGCAGCCGGTCCGCCAACGCCCGCCAGACCGCGGCACGTCCGGGGTGGTAGCGGGCGGCGGTACGCAGGGTGTGCCGGGCGGCGGAGAGGTCCATGGCCGCGTTGACCGCGCCCCAGCTGCCGTTCGCGGGGCGGTTCTCGGGCGAGTAGGAGGGCACGACGACGAGGTGGCCGCCGGCGTCGGTGCGGGTGAGGAAGTCCTCGTAGAAGAGGGCCGCCTCGGCGAGGGCCGCGGCGGTGCGCGGATCCTGGGCGCCGCGGATCTCGTCGTGGTCGACCAGCGGTTTGAGCAGCCAGTCCGCGCCGGCGGTCCACAGGTGCAGCGGGTAGTCGCGGCTGAAGTGGTACGTCAGTCCTGACTCGCCGTCGGTGTGCGAGGGCGCGACCGCGCCCCGGGCGCCGAAGACGGCGCGCGCGTTGGCCCGCCAGTCCGGCAGCTGCCGCTCGACGAGCGCGGCCAGGGCCTCGGTGACCTCGGGCAGGGCGGCGGCGGGTGCGGCGGCGGTCTGGAGGTTGAGGTTGGCGTTCGTGGTGAACGCCCCCGACCAGGCGGTGTCCCAGTCGCCGGTCCACAGTCCGGTGAGCCGGGGCGGGAGCAGGCCGCTGCTGGAGAGCAGGTGGTAGCGGCCGGCCGCGAACAGCCGTTCCAGCAGGGCCGGGCTGTGCGGGCGCCGCAGCAGCTCGGAGCCGGGCAGGGCGCGCTCGGCCGGGTCGGCGCCGAGGTCGAGGGTGACCCGCAGGTAGGCGGTGCGGTGCCGGAGCAGATGTCGGGCGAGCAGGCTGTCGTACGGCCGCTCGGTGCCGTCGAGCAGGCCCTGGAGCCGCCGGGCCTCGGCGACGACGTCCGCCTCTCCGGTGTGCCGGCGCACCCGGGTGAGCAGCAGCACCGAGCGGGCGCCGGTGACGCGGACGCCCGGCGGGACGAGTTCGGTACGGCCGCCGAAGGCGGCGACGAGGGTCACGCCGGTGTAGGCGCGGTCGCTGTCCGGGTAGCGGGCGCGCAGGCTGAGCAGGGCGCCCTCGGGAGTGAGCAGGGTGCCCTGGCCGACCCGCAGTCCGGTGGGGGCGCCCGGCAGCCGGTGGTCCAGGTCCACGTGGAGGTCTCCCGCGGTGACCTCGTGCACGATGACGTCGTCGGCGCGGGAGACGAAGACGCGGCTGCCGGTGCCGGCACGGACCGCGGTGACCTCGCCGGTGGTGAAGTCGACGGCACGGTGGTGGCCGTCGTGCCCACTGCCCGCCGGTCTGCGCAGTCGTATCCGGAAGGCCGGGTGGAAGGGCTGCACCCACTGCAGCGGCCGGCCGTCGGTGAAACCGTCGGCGGCGGTGTGGTCCCCGGCGAGCAACCGGTCCTGGACGGCGGGGAGTGCGGCGGCGAGCCGCGGCGGCCGGGCGTGTTCGGCTCCGTTGGGCCGTACCAGGGTGTGATGGGTGACGACGACCCGCTCGTCGTTCGGGTCACCGGACACGAGGGCGCCGTGGTGGCCGTTCCCGCTCAGGAAGGCGTCCTCCCAGCGGGCGGCCGGAGCCGGTTCCCAGGTGCCGTGGACCGGGGTGCGGCTCATGACCGCAGCACCGCCACGCCGTGACGGCCGAGGGTGAGCGCGTCCGTGACGTCCGTACGGCCGAGCAGCTCGTGATGCGTGCCGGGCACCTGGACGGTGACCTGCTCCCGCCCGTGGTTGAGCAGGAAGAGCAGCTCCCCGCGGCGCACCGCCTCCACCCCCGGCGGGAGCCCGTCGAGCACCGGCCGCACCCCCGCCCCGGCGGCGATGCCGGCCAGCAGGGTGCGCAGCGCGTCCGGCTCGGGGAGGGTGGAGACGTACCAGGCGCGACCCCGGTGCAGCACGGCGGGCAGCCCGTCGAGTTCGCCGCCCCGGTACGGCACGGTCTCGGCGGCCCCCGGCTCCGGTTCGATCTCCTCCGACCACAGCGTCCCGCGGAAGCCCTCGCACGCCACGGTCTCCCCCGCCTCCAGCGGCCACCACTCGTGCAAGGTGCGGATGCCGAACAGCTCCCGCAGCCGGACGTCCATGCCGCCGGCCCGGACCCGGTCGTCCTCGTCGACGACGCCGGTGAGGAAGCCGCAGACCAGGGTGCCGCCACCGCGGACGTACGCGAGGAGGTTGGCGACGGCGGCGTCGGTGAGGAGGTACAGCTGCGGGACGACGACGAGCCCGTAGCCGGACAGGTCGTGCTCCGGGTGGGCGAAGTCGGTGGTCAGGTTCTCCTCCCACAGGGCCCGGTGCCAGGCGGTGAGCACCTCCGGGAGGGCCACCAGCGTCGACAGCCGTCCCTCGTGTGCGCCGGCCCACCAGGAGTGCCAGTCGTGCAGGACGGCGACGTCCGCGTCGATCCGGCCGCCGCTCACGTCTCCCGAGATCCGCTCCAGTTCGGCCCCGAGCTGCCGGACCTCCTGGTACGTGCGTCCCTGCTCCCCCGCGTGACCGACCATGCCGGAGTGGAACTTCTCGGCGCCCTGCCGCGACTGGCGCCACTGGAAGTAGCAGACGGCGTCGGCGCCGCGGGCGACGGCCTGGAGGGACCACAGGCGGTTGAGGCCGCGCGGTTTGGGGTGGTTCACGCCCCGCCAGTTGACCGGGCCGGCCGCCTGTTCCATGAGCATCCACGGTCCGCGCGCCTGCGAACGGGTGAGGTCCTGCACGAGCGCCCCGTGCTGTGCGCCCAGCGGATCGCGCGGGTCGGGGTAGAGGTCGACGGAGACGACGTCCTCCTCCCGGGCCCAGCGCCAGGCGTCCTGCCCGATCCACAGCGGCATGAAGTTGGTGGTCACGGGGAGGTGCGGGGTGTGCCGGCGGACGATGTCCCGTTCGGCGGTGTAGCACTCCAGGAGCATGTCGGAGGTGAACCGGCGGAAGTCCAGCACCTGGGCGGGGTTCTTCAGGTAGTGGGCGCGGCGCGGGGGCAGGATGCCGTCCCAGGTGTCGTAGCCCTGACTCCAGAAGGGGGTTCCCCAGGCGGCGTTGAGGGCGTCCAGGGTCGTGTAGCGCTGCCGGAGCCAGCGGCGGAAGGCGGCGGCGGCCTCGTCGCCGTGATCGGCGGTGCAGTACTCGTTGTTGATGTGCCACATGGTGAGCGCCGGGTGGGTGCCGTAGCGGGCGGCGAGGTCCTCGGTGATGGCGGCGGCGTACCGGCGGTAGGTGGCGCTGGAGTGCGAGAAGTGCTGCCGGCCGCCCCACCACTCGATGTGGCCGTCGGCGTCCCGGGGCAGGGTGTCGGGGTGCAGTCGGCCCATCCAGGGCGGCGGGGAGGACGTGGGCGTGGCGAGGACGACGCCGATGCCGTTGTCGTGCAGGAGGTCCATGAGCCGGTCCAGCCAGCCGAACTCGCGGGCTCCCGGCTCGGGTTCGAGTGTGGACCAGGAGAAGACGCCGAGGGTGACGGAGTTGACCCGGGCCTGCGTCATCAGCCGGACGTCGTCCTGCCAGGTCTCCTTGGGCCACTGCTCGGGGTTGTAGTCGCCGCCGAAGAGGACGCGGCCCCGGGTGGCGTCGGCGAGGGCCGGTTTCATGTGCGTTCTCCGTACTGGACGCCCCGCCCGTTGGTGGCGAGGTAGACACGCCCGTGGACGCGCGGGTCACCGGTGATCGCCTGCCCGGTCCAGCCCCACTGGTGGGCGTCGTCGTTGATACGCGTCCAGGTCCTGCCCCGGTCGTCGGAGCGCAGGACGGCGGTGCCGGCGTCCGTGGCGCCGACCAGGTAGAGCGCCGGGTAGCGGGCGCCGGGCGCGGCCTTGCCGAAGCCGAGGGTGTACGCGGCCCGGACACCGCTGACCGCGGTGAAGCTCACCCCGCCGTCGGTGGACCGGTACAGCCCGTCCTCCTTGGCGCTCACCCACAGGTCTCCGGTGCGCCCGGGCGCCACGGCGAGCTGGAACTGGTTGTCGCCGGCGGGCAGTCCGGTGGCGCGGGCGGTGAACGTACGGCCGTGGTCGGTGGCGGCGTACAGCGTTCCCGTGCCGGTGTCGTAGGCGTAGAAGGCGGCCGGGTCGGCCGGGTCGGCCACCGGGGTGGCTCCCCGCGGGAAGGAGGGCACCTCCTCCCAGCCGGCACCGCCGTCGGCCGACCGGTGGGCGGGCCCGCTGGTGAAGGCCCACAGCAGCACGCCGCCGTCGGCACCGACGGCGATCGGGCCCGGACCGTCGCCGGCGTGGGCGGGCTGGGCCGGGAAGGGTGCCCAGGTGCGTCCGCCGTCCTGGGAGAAGGCGCCGTTGCCGTGGTCACCCCACCCGGTGCGCACGACGTACGACGGTTTCGCCGCGGCCAGCGCGAGTCCGGTCGCCGTGCCGAAGACGGGGTCGGTGGCCATGCCGCGCGCCGGGGAGGCGGTGAGCCGCTCGTGGTACAGCACGCCGATGTCGCCGTTCCCGCTGATCAGGTGGGCCGCTCCGGTGGGCGGTGAGATCAGCTGCCGTACGGAGGTCTCCTCCAGGCCGCGGACGCGGGGCGCCCAGTGGACGAGGTCCCCGGTGCCGTAGATCGTGGCGCCGGTGCCGTAGAGGACGTGCTCCGGGTCGTACGGGTCGACGGCGACGGCCTGGATCCACCAGCCGAACTTGGGCTCGTCCTGGCCCCAGCGGAGGTAGGGGGTCTCGGAGACGTCGAGGACGGCGGTGTCCTTCAGGGAGACCCAGCTGCGGCCCCCGTCCGTGGTCCGGTACAGGGTGTCGACGGCGGACCAGCGGTTGTTGGTGGAGACGACCACCGTGCCGGGACGGCGGGCGGCGACGGCGACCCCGCCGTACCCGAAGGTGTCGGTGCCGCCCGGGACGGCCGGGGTGACGTCGGTCCAGGCGCCGGTGGCGGTGTCCAGCTTGTGCACGCTGCCGGTGGTCTGGCCGTTGGGGCCGGGCGCGTCGGCGTACGTGACGTACAGCTCGCGGGTGTGGTGGTCGTGGGCGGCACGGACCGGGACCCTGGCGGAGGTGCCGGCCGGCTGCCCGGGGACGGGCTCCCAGACGGTGCCGTCCACGGTGCGGTACAGGTTCGGCCGCGCGGTGGTGCCGTCGGCGTCCCCCCAGCCGGCGAAGACGGTGCGGCCGGCGGCGGCGAGGAGGGTGACGCCCTGGCCGGTGCCGGTGGGCGTGGCCGGGAAGCCCGTCGCCCTCGACCAGGTGGCGCCCCGGTCCGTCGACCTGAGCAGCCCGTCGTGGCGGGTGCCGAGCCAGAGGGTGTCGCTGTCGCGGGGGTCGACGAGGAGCCGTTCGCCGGTGCCCCGGCCGTCCTCGTTGGCGCCGAGCCGCGCGGGCAGGCCGGTGCGGTGCCAGGTGGCGCCGCGGTCCTCGGAGCGCAGGAACGCGCCGTTGCCGGCCCAGGGCTGGGCGTACGTGCCGAGGGCGAGGTACAGCCGGTCCGGGTGGGAGGGGTCGACGGCCAGGGCCTCCACCCCGAGGAGGTTCCAGTCGTCCCAGCCGAGGTGGTCGGTGAGCGGGGTCCAGCGGGCGGTCTCCCGGTCCCAGCGGTAGGCGCCGCCGATGTCCGTGCGGGCGTAGGCGAGGCCGGGGACGGTGGGGTGGAAGAGGATGCCGGTGACGAATCCGGTGCCGCCGATCACCGCCGTGCGCCAGCGGTACGCCGGGTGCCGGGCCTCGGCCGCGTGTCCCCGCGTGGGCAGGCCGGCGAGCGCGGCGGCCGCGGCGGTCGTGGCGAGTACGGTTCTTCGGCTCGGGTTCGGCATGGCGTACCTCACTGGACGGGGGTCGGATGGGTCTGGTGGCTGGTCCGGGGCGGAGCTGGGCCGCTTGTCGGTACGCGGCGGGAGCGGTTCGTCGGGCGACGGGGCATCGGTGCCCGGGGGGCGCGGGTCGCGGAGGCGTGGGGCCGCAGGGCTCCGAAGGGTGCAGCGCTTGGGGCGCGGTACTTCGCAGGCGCGGGAGCGCGGGGCGGCGAGGCGGCGGGGGCCCACGCGGCCGGGTCCGCCGCGGCCGGGTCCGGCGGGCGGTCCGCGGTCCAACAGCGCCGACCGCCCGCCGGATCCGCGGTCACCGGCCCACCGCACCGTCCGCTCTCCCCCGGCAGGCGCCGGCCCCTCCTTCGGCGGTGCCGGTCAGGTGTCGGTCAGCCCTTCACCGCCCCCGTCAGCATCCCCTTCCTGAAGTGCTTCTGGACGAAGGGCGACAGCACGGCCACCGGCAGCAGGGCCATCACCATGACCGCCATCTGCACGGCCAGCCCGGACAGTTCGCCCGTCCTGATGGCCTGCCCCAGGCCCACGGGGGCCTCCTGCTTCTGCACCAGCTGGATCATGACGTTCTGGAGCGGCATCATGTCCTGGTCGTTGAGATACAGCGAGGCGTTGAACCAGGCACTCCAGTACCCGACCGCGTAGAACAGCGTGACCACCGCGAGGACCGCCCGGGAGAGCGGCATCACGATCTGGAACAGGATGCGGACGTCCCCCGCCCCGTCGATGCGCGCGCTGTCGGTCAGTTCCGGCGAGATGCCCATGAAGAAGCCACGCAGGACGAGGATGTTGAAGACGCTGATCGCGCTGGGGAGGATCAGCGCGAGGTAGGTGTCGGTCAGTCCGAGGGACTGCACCAGCAGGTACGTCGGGATGAGCCCGGCGCTGAAGAACATGGTGGCCATCAGCACCATCAGGATCGACCGGTGCCCCAGCGAACCGCTGCGCGAGAGGCCGTAGGCGCACAGGACGGACACGGTCATCGAGAAGACCGTGCCGACCAGCGTGACGAGGACGCTGACGAGCGCGGCCCGGGTGACCTGGCCGCCGCTGAGCAGTTCCCGGTAGGCGACGAAGGTGACGCCCTTGGGGATCATGACCAGACCGCCGGCCTCGTCGATGGTGCTCCGCGAGGACAGGCTGGTGACGAGGACGATCCACAGCGGGAAGAGGACGCCCAGGCAGGCGAGCGTGAGCACGAGGCTCTTGGCCGCGAGGCCCGCCCTGCCCGGCTCCTCCTCCCACACCGGGCGGGGCGGGGCGGCCCACCGGCGCGGCTTGTCCACCGCCGGGTCCGCCGGTCGGCCCAGGACGGTTGTCACTTCTGGTACACCCCCTGCTCGCCCATCAGATGGGCCACCTTGTTGGCGGCGAGGACCAGGCCGATGCTGACCACGCCCTTGACGAGACCGGCGGCGGCCGCGTATCCGAAGTCCTGGTTGCGGACGCCGTTCCACCACACGAAGGTGTCCAGGACCTCCGAGGCTCCCGGTCCCACGGCGTCTCGCTGGAGCAGGATCTGCTCGAAGCCGACGGTCAGCGCGTCACCGACGCGCAGCACCAGCAGCAGCGCGATCACCGGGCGCAGCGCGGGCAGCGTGACGTGCCACATGCGGCGCCCGCGGCCGGCGCCGTCCATCGCGGCGGCCTCGTACAGGTCGGGGCTGACGGAGGCCAGCGCGGCGAGGAAGACGATGATCCCCCAGCCGGCGTCCTTCCACACGCTCTGCGCGGTGACGAGGAACTTGAACGTGTCGGGGTCGGTCATGACGTCGAGGCCGTCGAAGCCGTGCTGCCGCATCAGCTGGGAGAACAGTCCGGCGCCGCCCAGGAGTTGCTGGAACACGGCGATGACCAGTACCCAGGAGAAGAAGTGCGGCAGGTAGAGGACGGCCTGCGCGACGGCCCGTATCCGGGGCCTGACGACGCTGTTGATGAGCAGCGCGAGGAGGATCGGGATCGGGAAGTAGAGAACCAGCTGGAGGACGAACAGCACCAGCGTGTTCGACATCGCGTCCCAGAACGCGGAGTCCTGGAAGATCTGCTGGAAGTTGGCCAGGCCGACCCAGGGACTGTGCAGGATGGAGACGACGCCGTTGTCGCTGACGTAGGGGTCGTAGTCCTCGAAGGCGACGACGTTGCCGAGGATCGGCAGGTAGTTGAAGAGCAGGAGCAGGACGACGGCGGGGAGCGTCATCAGGAGCAGGACGCGGTCGCGTGCGAACCTCAGGCGCAGGCTCGGCCTCGCCGCGCGTCGTCCGTCACGGGAACCGGTGGCGTCGCCGGGCGCCGCCGGGCTGGTCGCCGTCATGTCGGCCTCGGCCCTGCTCCGAGGCACCGTGCTGTGGGACACGGCCTTCTCCTTGCCTCGTGTCTCGGGTCAGCCGGCCGCCGGGCCGTTGTCGTCGAGGACCTTCTTGTACCAGTCGCGCAGCCTGTCGCCGCCCCTGCTCCTCCAGTCGGAGACGGCCTGCTGCATGTCGCCGATCTTCCTGCGGCCGCGCACGACGTCGTCCTCCAGCTGCTCGAAGTCGTTGCCGAGGTTGGTGTAGCGGCTGGGCTCGGTGATCTGCATGCCGTAGAAGGACGACTTGGTGGTGAAGGCGCCCATCCGCTGCTGCCACTCGACCTGGCCCTTGGCGACCTCGGGGAAGTCGGGGTGGGCGATGGTCGGGGCGGGGCCGGCGATCATGACGTAGGCGTTGAGCACGTCGATGTTGCCCTGGTCGGTCTTGGTGGGGACGCCCTTCTTGACGGTGTAGTGGGTGCCCTCGACGCCGTAGTTGGTGAGCATGTACTCCTTGGTGCCGTACGGCGCTGCGGTGGCGTCGGCGACGGCGAGCACGTCCCGGATCACCGCTTCGGAGGCCTTCTTGTTGACGAAGGCGAAGATCCCGGCGGGCTGTTCGGCCCAGAGCCGCGGGTCACCGCCGTCGTGGCCGAAGACGTCCATGCCCCAGATCTTGAACTCGGGGTTGTGCGTGGCCTGTTCCGCGGTGCGGCTCCACCACTGCGAGATGTTGTTGGCGTAGACGAGGAACTCGCCGGCCGCGAACTTGGGGCCGGGGTCGGTGGCCTGGCTCTTGCCGAGCCTGGCGTCGGGGTGCACGACGCCGGCGGCGAAGAGCTTGCGGGTCCACTCCAGCGCCTCCAGGTACTCGTCGGTCTCGATGCGGTTGACGAGCTTGCCGTCGGCCAGGTTCCAGCCGAGCGGCTTCTCGCTGCCGGAGAGCACGCCGAACATCTGGAAGGCGGTCCACTTCATGTCGAGGCAGGCCCACCGCTTGGCCCTGGCGTTGGTGATGTCCTTGGCGAGGGCCATGAACTCGTCCGCCGAGCGCGGTACCCGGTAGCCCTCCTTGTCGAAGACGTCCTTGCGGTACAGGGGCACGATGCCGGTGACGTACGGGGCGGGCTGGGGCAGGCCGCGCAGCTTGCCGCCGAAGACGGAACGCTGCCAGGCGTCCGTCGGGATCGCGGCCAGGTTCGGGTAGTCCTTGACGGCGTCGCCGGAGAGGTAGGGGCCGAGGTCGGCGAACTTGGAGATGACGGCGCTGGGGATCTTGCCGTTCATGTTCCAGCCGGGGACGACCACCACGTCGGGCACCTCGCTGGAGGCGAGGACCGCGCCGAGCTTCTGCTCGTAGGTGTTGCCGTCCTGGTTCTGCCACCGCACGTCGACGCCGACGAGGTCGTTCATCGCCCTGTAGTAGGCGTTGTCCTGCTTGGGCGGTGAGCCCCAGAACGGCGACATGACGGTGACCTTGTGGCCCTTGCCGAGCTTCCTGGGCACGGACGTCTTCAGGTCCGCCAGGTCGAGCCTGCTGGTGAACCCGGCGGCCGAGCCGTGTCTGGCGGGGATGTCCGGCGTGACCACGTTCCCGGCCACGTACGCCGGGAGCAGTTTCCTGACGTTCTTGCCGGCCGAGGTGCCTCCTCGGGCACCGCTGTCCGCGCTTCCGCAGGCGGTGAGCAGCGGCGTCCCCCCGGCCACCGCGGCGGCGGCGACCGCGGTGGAGGCGAGGAAGCCTCTCCTGCTGGGAGCGGAGGAGGCGGCGTTCGGCGTCATTGCGTCAACCCTTCGTGGCGCACCAGGACACCCGGCGGTGGGCCGTCGGCTGCGGTGTCTCGAGTGGATCTGGCTGAGCGGAAGCGTGCTCCGGTGGGGGCTCGGCAGTCGAAGCGCTTCGATGTTGCTGCGAGGTTAAGTGAACGCCTGGGGGCGCACAAGGGTCGTCGTCAAGATTCCTGTGATCTCCCTTGCCCGCCAGGGGAGTCGGTGACGCCGGTGGTGCCCCGCGAAGGGCGGCGGTGTTTCGCCCTGGCACCTTGACACCCGGCTTCGTTCGACTGAGCATCGAAGCGCTTCGAAGGCGCTGTGCCGCTCCATTCGCAAGGGGAACCACTCGTGACCGATGACTCGCCGTCCACCCCGCCCTTCCGCGATTCGCTTCTGCCCTTCGCCGAGCGCGTGGAGGACCTGCTGGCCCGGCTCACCCGTGAGGAGAAGATCTCCTTCCTGCACCAGTTCGCGCCCGCCGTGGAGCGTCTGGGCATCGCCGCCTGGCGGACCGGCCAGGAGGCGCTGCACGGAGTGGCCTGGACGGGTCCGGCGACGGTGTTCCCGCAGGCCGTCGGCCTCGGCGCGACCTGGAACCCGGACCTCGTACGGCGGATCGGCGAGGCGGTGTCCAGGGAGATCCGGGCGATGCGCGCCCGCGACGAGCGGATCGGCCTGAACGTCTGGGCCCCGACGGTCAACCTGCTGCGCCACCCGCTGTGGGGGCGTAACGAGGAGGGCTACTCGGAGGACCCGGAGCTGACCTCGGCCATCGCCACGGCGTACACCCGCGGTCTGCGCGGCGACCACCCCCGGTACTGGCGCACCGCTCCCGTGCTGAAGCACTGGCTGGCGCACAACAACGAGCAGGACCGTGCCACTTCGTCGTCCTCCGTGCGTCCGCGCGTGCTGCACGAGTACGACCTGCGCGCCTTCCGGGACACGGTCGAGGCGGGCGCGGTGGCCGGGGTGATGCCGGCCTACAACCTGGTCAACGGCCGCCCCAACCACGTCTCCCCGTACCTGCGCGAGCACCTGCGCACCTGGACCGACGAGGAACTGCTCGTCTGCTCGGACGCGGGCGCGCCCTCCAACCTGGTCGACGCCGAGCACTACTTCGACACCCACGAGGAAGCCACCGCGGCGGCCCTGCTGGCCGGCGTGGACAGCTTCACCGACCACGGCACGGACGGCACGCTGATCGCCGCGCGGGTCGAGGGGGCCCTCGAACGAGGCCTGTTGACGGAGGCGGACATCGACACCGCCGTGCGCCGCCAGCTCTCCGTCCGTTTCCGGCTCGGCGAGTTCGACCCGCGCCTCGATCCGCACGCCGGCACCGGCGCGTTCGACACCCCGGCGCACCGGGCGCTCGCCCAGGAGGCCGCCGAGCAGGCGATCGTGCTGCTGAAGAACGACGACGACCTGCTGCCGCTCGCCGCGGACACCCGGCTCGCGGTCGTCGGCCTGCTCGCCGACGAGTGCAAGCTGGACTGGTACAGCGGGAGCCTCCTGCACCGCTCCACCCCGCTGGAGGGCATGTGCGAGCGGTTCGGCGCGGAACGGGTGCGGTTCGCGGAGGGCGTGGACCGGGTCCGGCTGCGGACGGCGGCCGGCACGTTCCTCGCCGTGCCCCTGGCGGACGCCCCCGACGAGGCGCGTGGCGCCGAGGGCGCCCTGGACCCCGCGCTGCTGTCCGGGCGAACCGACCTGCCGCCGCTCACCACCGACGCCACCGGCACCGAGTTCGCGCTGGCCGACTGGGGCGAGGGGGTGCTGACCCTGCGCGCCCCCGACGGCCGCTACCTCTCGGTCGCCGAGGACGGCTTCGTCCGGGCCTCTGCCGACCAGCCCGGCGGCTGGGTCGTCCAGGAGACGTTCCGTCTGGAACCGCACGACGACGGTCACCTCCTCGAGCACCTGGGCACGGGTCGTCATCTCCGTGTCGCCGCCGACGGCGTGCGGGTTGCCGACACGGGCGACGTCTTCGCGGTGGTCACGGTCGAACGGGGCGAGGACGCGGTGGCCCGGGTGGCGGACGAGGCCGACGTCGTCGTGGTGGTGGCGGGCAACGATCCGCACATCAACGGCCGCGAGACCGAGGACCGTACGACGCTGCTGCTGCCGGAGCACCAGCAGCGGCTGCTGCGCGCGGCCCGGGCGGCCAACCCGCGCACCGTGCTGGCGCTCGTGTCGGCCTACCCGTACGCGGTGGACGCGGCCTCGCTCCCGGCCGCTCTGTGGACGGCACACGGCGGCCAGGCGGCGGGCACGGCGCTGGCCCGGGTGCTGGCCGGCGACGTCTCCCCGGCCGGCCGCCTCCCCCAGACCTGGTACGCCGACGACGCCGATCTGCCCGGCCTCCTCGACTACGACGTGATCGGCGGCCGGCAGACCTACCTCTACTTCGACGGCAGCCCGCTCTTCCCGTTCGGCCACGGTCTGTCGTACGCGTCCTTCGCGTACGCCGGCCTGGCGGCCCGCGTGGGGACCGGCTCGGTCCTCGTGAGCTGCGCGGTCGCCAACACCGGGGACCGGACGGCGGACGAGGTGGTCCAGCTCTACGGCCGGGCCGTGGCCCCGTCGGTGCCCCGCCCGCGCCGCGAACTGCTGGCCCACCGCCGGCTCACGCTCGCTCCCGGCGAGACGGCCGAGGTCGAGTTCGAAGTCCCCCTGACCGCCCTGGAGTTCTGGGACGTGGCGCACGGCGTCCGGCGGCTGGAGGACGGCCCGTACGAGCTGCTGGTGGGGGCGTCCAGCGAGGACGTACGACTGCGCACGACCATCCGCCCCGGGGGCCGGCCCCCCACCCCGCGGCCGGTGCGGGAGCGGGGGCTTCCGGCCGCCGACTTCGACGAGCAGTCCGGCATCGCGATCGTGGACCGGACGAGGACGGCGGGCGACGCGGTGACCCCGGCCCACGGCCGGACCGCCGAACTCGTCTACCGGGCCTGCGACTTCGGTGCGGGGGTGACCGAGGTGACCGCACAGCTGGCGGGCGAGGGCACCCTGGAACTGTCCCTGGACAGCGGCCCCGTGCTGGCCGCCCTCACCCTGGACACCCCCACGGCCGGCCCGTACGCCTACACCACCCGCACCGCCGGGCTCGTCGCCACGGGCGTCCACGACGTCCGCCTCACACTGCGCGGCCCCCTGCGGCTCGCGCACATCGGTTTCCCCGGCTGAGCGTCCGCGGGGACCGGCACGAGAAAGGGACCCGGCACCGCGGCGCAGCGGTGCCGGGTCCCTTCCGGGCCGGCGGACACCAGAACGGCCGCAGCCCCCGCACAGTGGGCTGCGGCCGTTCCCGTCCCGACCTGTCCGTGGCAGGTCAGAGCGCGAGACCGGTGAGAACCAGCACGCGCTCGTAGGTGTAGTCCTCCATCGCGAACCGGACGCCCTCGCGGCCCACACCGGACTGCTTGGCGCCGCCGTACGGCATCTGGTCGGCGCGGTAGGACGGGACGTCGCCGATCACCACACCGCCGACCTCGAGGGCGCGGTGGGCACGGAAGGCGACCTGGAGGTCGTGGGTGAACACGCCCGCCTGGAGGCCGTACTTGGAGTCGTTGACCGCGGCGAACGCCTCGGCCTCGCCGTCCACCTTCCGGACGGTGAGGACCGGCCCGAAGACCTCCTCGCAGGCGATCGTGGTGTCGGCCGGTACGTCGGTGAGGACGGTCGGCGCGTAGGAGGCGCCGTCGCGCTTGCCGCCGGTGAGCAGCTGCGCCCCCGCCGAGACGGCCTCGTCCACCCACGACTCCACGCGCTTGGCGGCGTCCTCGCTGACCAGCGGGCCGACGTCCGTCTTGTCGTCGGTGGGGTCACCCGTGACCTGGGCCTCCACGGCGGCGACGATGCGCGGCAGCAGCCGGTCGTACACGGACGCGTCGGCGATCACCCGCTGCACCGAGATGCAGGACTGGCCGCCCTGGTAGTTGGAGAAGGTCGCGATGCGGGTCGCGGCCCAGTCCAGGTCGGCGTCGGAGGCGTAGTCACCGAGGACGACCGCCGCTCCGTTGCCGCCCAGCTCCAGCGTGCAGTGCTTGCGCGGCACCGAGTCCATGATCGCGTAGCCGACCTTCTCGGAACCGGTGAAGGAGATCACCGGCAGGCGCTCGTCCTGGACGAGGGCGGGCATGCGGTCGTTGGCGACCGGGAGGATCGACCAGGAACCGGCGGGCAGGTCGGTCTCGGCCAGCAGGTCACCCAGGATCAGACCGGAGAGGGGCGTGGCCGGGGCCGGCTTCAGGATGATCGGCGCGCCGGCGGCGATCGCCGGGGCGACCTTGTGCGCGCACAGGTTCAGCGGGAAGTTGAACGGCGCGATGCCGAGCACGACACCCTTCGGGAAGCGGCGGGTGAGCGCCAGCCGGCCCTGGCCGCCGGCGTCGGTGTCCAGGCGCTGGGCCTCGCCGCCGTTGAACCGGCGGGCCTCCTCGGCGGCGAACCGGAACACGGAGACCGCGCGGCCGACCTCACCCCGCGCCCACTTGACCGGCTTGCCGTTCTCGGCGGAGATCAGCTGGGCGATCTCCTCGGTGCGCTCGGCCAGCCGCCTGCTGACGTGGTCGAGGGCGGCGGCGCGCACGTGCGCCGGGGTGGCCGCGAACTCGTCCCGCACGGCGTACGCGGCGGCCACGGCCTCCTCGACCTGGGCGTCGGTCGGCACGCCGACCTTCCCCACGAGCCGGCCGTCCCACGGGGAGGTGACGTCGAAGGTGTCCTCGCCGGTGACCTGGCGGCCGGCGAGCCAGAAGGCATGGGTGGAAGTCATGTACGAGTCCCGGCCCTTCCGCGTTGGGGGTGTACTTGGCTTGTGTGCTCCACGGTAGGACGGCGCCGCCGGAGGGTCGCTTGTCCGTGTCGTACCACTCGGGGCGGGGGGTACGCCGGTTTGTCGGGGTGGGCTGGTCCGGCGGGACGGGCCGGGATGCCCGCGGAGACCCGGTCCCCCGGCGCGGTCACTCGGTCGACGTCGCCTTCAGGGACAGCCACAGCTCCATGCGTACGTCCGGGTCGTCCAGACTGCGCCCCAGGATCTCCTCGACCCGGCGCATCCGGTACCGCAGCGTGTGCCGGTGGACGCCCAGGTCGGCCGCGGCCGCGTCCCACTGCCCGTGCCGGGACAGCCACGCCCGCAGTGAGGCCACGAGATCACCCCGCCCCGTCGCGTCGTGGTCGTGCAACGCCCGCAGCAGCCCGTCGGCGAACGCCCTCACCGCGTCGTCGGCCAGCAGCGGCAGCACGGACCCGGCGGCCAGCTGCTCGTGCTCCACGAACACCCGCCCCCGCCGCCGCGCCACCGACAGCGCCTGCTCGGCCTGCTTGTACGCCGCTGCCGCCGCGGTCGGCCCGGCGGGCGCCGACAGACCGACGAACAGTTCGTTCTCGTCCGAGCGCCCCTGCTCGGGCACGGCCCGCGCGGTCTCGCGTGCCGCCGCGTACGCGGCGCACGCGGCCACCGCCGTACCCTCGTCGGCGGCCAGCACCACCAGCCGCTCCCCCTCGGGCACGACCAGCACGGCCTCCCCGGAACGCGCCGCGGCTGACTCCACGGCCTCCGCGAGTTCACCCAGCGGTTCGCCCGCCGTGCCGGCCGGGGACTCGGCCACGATCATCCGGAACGGCGCGTCGAGCAGCCCGCCGTACAGGTCCCCGGCGACGGCCCGGGCGTGGTCGGGCTCGCCGGCGAGCAGCATGCGCAGCACCGCCGTACCGATCCGCTGCTCGGCCGCGTGCAGGGAGCGGGAGCGTTCGGTGGTGAGGGTGAGCAGGGCGATGGCGGAGTGGACGGCGTACCGCTCGGCGGTGCCGAGGGGCGCGGCCGTGCCGACGGCGAGCGCGGCCCGCGGGCGGCGGCCGGTGCCGAGACTGTGCAGTTCCACCCGGTCCTCGTGCTCCGGTCCGCCGACGACGGAGGACGCGGGGGCGGGCCGTTCCCGCAGCCGTTCGACCTCGGCGGTGATCCGGGCGGCCCGCCGGCCGGCCCAGTCCGGAGCTGCGGCGACCACGGCGCCCGAGGCGTCGTACAGCGCCGCCCAGCCGTCGACCTGCGCGGCGAGCACGCCGAGCACACCCTCGGGGCCGGCGTTCAGCGCCTGCCGGGTCAGCTCGCGCTGGGCGGCGAAGCCCGCCGTGACCGCGCGGTACTGGTCGGCGGCGATCGCCGCGGACACCGCCTTGCTGATGGCGAGGAAAGGGGTGCGGCGGGGCACCTCCAGCAGCGGCAGCCCCTCCTGCGCGCAGGCGTCGACGAGCGGCTCGGGTACCTGCTCGTAGTTGACGCCCACGGCGAACCCCAGCCCGACCACGCCCGCGCCCGACAGCCGCCGCACGTACCGCCGCATGGCCTCCGGGTTCTCGGCGTCCAGTTTCAGCGCGGTGATCAGCAGCAGCTCGCCGCCCTCCATGTAGGGCACGGGGTCGGCCAGCTCGCTGACGTGCGCCCAGCGGACGGGCACGTCGAGACGGTCCTCGCCCGCGCGCACGGTCAGCTTGAGCGCGGAGTGGTGGACGAGCGAGGCGAGAGTGGGGGGCATGGCGCCTTCACGGTGAGGGAGGGGTGATCGTTTTGGCCACGGCGTACGAACGTCCTACGCCGATTCTGCCTCACCGTACGATCGCCCGCCGGGCCTCACCCCCGCAGATCCACCAGCAACGGCGGCGCGTGCTCCCCCCGCACGGTGGTCAACGACAGCACCGCGTGCCCCGCCGGCACCCCATGAGCCAGCTCGGAAGCCGACCACCGCTCCCGCTCGACCTGCCGAACGGTGACGGCCCGAGCCGTCGGCGCCTGCCCCGTGATGACCCGGCGCAGCATGTGCACGGCCTTGCCGGCCGGGGTCTCGGCGATGATCTGCCGGTCGGTGACGTCCCGGGTCTCGGTCCACTCCTTGCCCCACACCTCGGCGAAATCCTGCCCGTCCCAGGGCGTGAGCCCGGACAGCGCCATCCGGCACCCGGTGGCACCGAGGAGCGGGCCGCGCAGCGGCCGGGGTGCGTCGTCCAGGGTGCGCAGCGTGAGCACGGTCCCGGCGTTGACGCTGCGCAGCCGCTGGATGCCCCGGACGGCCTCCGGGGTGACGACGCCGGTGGCGTCGTCGAGCAGCAGGCAGGCGAAGAGCGAGCGGTCCTCGCGCACCGTCACGGCGGCCGTGAACTGGGCGAGCACCAGCCGGGCCAGGATCCGGGAGGCGTCGGCGTGGCCGCGCTGGGGCAGGTCGATACGGACCCGGACCGGGTGGTCGAGGGCCCGCAGCGAGAAGGGGCGGCTCTGCCCGGAGGTGTCGAAGAACGCGGCGAAGGCGGGCCGGTCGAGCAGCGCGATCCGGTCGGCGAGGACCGTGCCGACATCGCCCGGGTGGGCCATCTGGCGTTCGCGGGCGTCCAGTTCGCGCAGCAGCGAGGAGTGCCCTGCCTCGGTCAGCGCCTTGCGCAGCGCGGCCAGCGGGCCGGGCGCGCCGTCGAGGAGCTGCCGCAGTTCCGGCACGGAGGGGAAACGGTCGTGGACGGCCCGGAAGGGACCGAGCAGCTGGGCGAGGACGGTGGTGGAGCGGCGGGTGTCGCTGCCCGGGTGCGGGTCGGCGAGGTCGCCGACGAGGGCTTCGGCGAGTATGGCGGCGGCCTCGTCGGGATCGGTGGTGCCGCCGTAGAGGTCGAGGTCGTGGACGGAATCGGGGTGGCCGACGCGTACGACGACGTCGTAGGCCTCGGCCGGGCCGAGTCCGGCGCCCGCCGCGCCGGCCACCACGACCGCCGCCCGGCCGGCGAGGGCGTGCAGGCACAGGGACTCGGCGAGCGGCCGCACGACGGCGCCGGTCTTGCCGGATCCGGCCGGGCCCACGGCGAGCAGCGAGGTGCCGAGCAGGTCGGGGCCGAGGGCCAGGCCGGCGCCGCGGTAGTGGTAGGGGTTGCGGGGGTCGTCGGCGGTGGTGCCGAGCCTGACCTGGCCGGTGAGCAGGTCGTGGCGGGCCTGCCGGGCGGGCAGGTCCCGTTCGCCGGACGGGTGCGGGCAGGCGGCGGCGCCGTCCGTGAGCACGGCCCCGGTGAAGGCCGCCAGGGCGTGCCGGCCGGACCGCACGCCCTGCCAGGCCCTGCTGATCCGCGCATGGTCCACGTCCCGCATCAGCCCGGCCCTGGCGTCACCGGCCAGCCGCTCAGCAGCCTCGTACGCCCCCGCCTGCCGCAGCTCGGGCCATGCGGCCGGGTCGTGGTCGGGGGTGACGGGCGGGTCCGCGGCGGGCGCGGCCGGGCTCCAGGCGGGCGGGCCGTATCGGCGCCAGACCTCGCCCCAGCGGCCGAGGCGGCCGACGACCAGCAGGATGGCGAGGGCGATGACGGTGTAGTACGAGTACCAGAGGATGGCGTTGCCGACGCGGTCGTTGCCCTGGCGCCAGGAGTCGGGGGTGAACAGCTCCAGAGGCAGCACCCACCAGCCACCGAGGTAGTTGTTCCACAGCAGGGACCACACCAGCCAGCCCACCAGGAAGGCGATCACCGCGCCGCTGAGCAGCTGCCGGGTCGGGATCTGCTCGGGCTCCTGTTCGGGCCGGGGCCGGTGTCCGAAGCGCCAGACGCCGGGCGCCGCCTCCGGGCGGGGGGTCCGCAGCCAGGTCAGGAAGGCCGAGCCGTCCGGCCGGGGCGGCGCACCGGGCGGCATCGACGGCATGGCCGGCACCCCGTAGGCCTCCCGCGGGCCCCCCGGATGCGGTACCGGTGTGGTGT
Organism: Streptomyces sp. NPDC014991; assembly: GCF_043080665.1. Lineage (NCBI taxonomy): Bacteria > Bacillati > Actinomycetota > Actinomycetes > Kitasatosporales > Streptomycetaceae > Streptomyces > Streptomyces sp. NPDC014991. Next base: position 95,083 of record NZ_JBIBVY010000017.1, on the reverse strand, counting down.
GGGTGCCGCGTGTGTCGTGTGTGCCGTCGCTGTCCATCCGCCCTGCCCCCTGACCAGCCGTTCCGTCCGCCATCAGCGAGTCAATCTAACGCCCCGGCCTGGGGAGTTCACCGCTTACGTGGCCGTAAGGAGCCGTACCTGCCCGGGCGGGCTATGTCCACCGCGGACAACGGGCCCCGCCGAAAACGCCCACATGGAGCATGCCCACCCCGCGGGAGCGGTCTTAGCCTGCGAGAAAAGAAGGTATGCGTCCGAAAACGCACCCCCCGGAACCGCCCGGAACCGCCCGGTACGCAAGATCATCAGGGAGCCCCCCATGACCGCACTTCCGCAGGAGCGCCGCGTCGTCACCGCCATTCCCGGCCCGAAGTCGCAGGAGCTTCAGGCCCGCCGTACCGCCGCGGTCGCGCAGGGCGTGGGCTCCGTGCTGCCCGTGTTCACCACCCGCGCGGGCGGCGGCATCATCGAGGACGTCGACGGCAACCGGCTCATCGACTTCGGTTCCGGTATCGCGGTGACGAGCGTCGGCGCGTCCGCCGAGGCCGTCGTGCGCCGGGCCTCCGCCCAGCTCGCCGACTTCACCCACACCTGTTTCATGGTCACCCCGTACGAGGGCTACGTGGAGGTCGCCGAGGCGCTGGCCGAGCTGACCCCGGGCGACCACGCCAAGAAGTCGGCGCTGTTCAACTCCGGCGCCGAGGCCGTCGAGAACGCCGTCAAGATCGCTCGCGCGTACACCAAGCGGCAGGCCGTGGTCGTGTTCGACCACGGTTACCACGGCCGGACCAACCTCACGATGGCGCTGACGGCGAAGAACATGCCGTACAAGCACGGCTTCGGACCGTTCGCGCCCGAGGTCTACCGCGTGCCGGTGGCGTACGGCTACCGCTGGCCGACCGGTGCGGAGAACGCCGGCCCGGAGGCCGCCGCGCAGGCCATCGACCAGATCACCAAGCAGGTCGGCCCGGACAACGTGGCGGCGATCATCATCGAGCCGGTGCTCGGCGAGGGCGGTTTCATCGAGCCGGCCAAGGGCTTCCTGCCGGAGATCGTGAAGTTCGCCAACGACAACGGCATCGTGTTCGTCGCCGACGAGATCCAGTCCGGTTTCTGCCGTACGGGCCAGTGGTTCGCGTGCGAGGACGAGGGCATCGTCCCGGACCTGATCACCACCGCCAAGGGCATCGCCGGCGGTCTGCCGCTGGCCGCCGTCACCGGCCGCGCGGAGATCATGGACGCCGCGCACGCGGGCGGCCTCGGTGGCACGTACGGCGGTAACCCCGTCGCCTGCGCGGGTGCGCTCGGCGCCATCGAGACCATGCGGGAGCTGGACCTCAACGGCAGGGCCAAGCGCATCGAGGAGATCATGAAGGGTCGCCTCACCGCCATGGCCGAGAAGTTCGACGTCATCGGCGACGTCCGTGGCCGTGGCGCGATGATCGCCGTCGAGCTGGTCAAGGACCGCACCACCAAGGAGCCGAACCCGGAGGCCACCGCCGCGCTGGCCAAGGCCTGCCACGCCGAGGGCCTGCTGGTCCTGACCTGCGGCACCTACGGCAACGTGCTGCGTTTCCTGCCCCCGCTCGTCATCGGCGAGGACCTGCTGAACGAGGGCCTCGACATCATCGAGCAGGCCTTCGCGGGCGTCTGAGTCGCACGTCCGAGCGACCCGTTCGCACCTCTGTGGGGCGCCTGCGGCAGGCCGTGTGAAGAAGGTGTGCGGGGTGGATGACGGGACCCGGTTCCGTCTGCCCAAGCGGCCCGGCCTGCCGTAGGTTTCCTCCAGATGAGAGATACACCCCGCCCACAGGGGACTGTGGGCGGCGCCGGGCCGAGGCCTCCCCAGCTTCGACCTGGTCGTGCCCTCGCGCACAGATCCGGCGCCTGACGGCTCCGGGATCTCCTCACCGATCGGACGGTCGCCGCCCCAAACCCCCCGGGGCGTGCGACGTTCCGGTCCACCCGGCCGCCCCGGAACGACCCCCCCTTGTTCCGGGGCGGCCGGCCTCCTTCCCCGTTTGTCTGCCAAGCTGGTCGCCGTGTCGACCTCAGCCCGCCGTGCCCTGTTCTCCGGCGTCCCGGCCGTCGCGGCCGTCCTGTTCCTGCTGATCACCTGGCAGGTCGTGGGGCACGGCCCGCTGCTGGGGCTGGACGCCCGGCTGAGCCGGGCCCTGGTCCGGCCGGACCGGTTCTCCGAACTCCTCTCCGACCTCGGCAACGTCCAGGTCGCCGTCCCCGCGCTCGCCGTGACCCTGGCGTACGCGGTCCGGTGGGGCCGTGCCACCGGCGCGGACCGGTGGTGGCTCCCGCCGCTGGCCGCGGCCGTGCTGATGGCTCTGGTCCCGGCGGTCGTCGTGCCGCTGAAGGACTTCACCGGCCGGCCGGGGACCCCTGTGGTGCCCCCGGCGACCGGCTACTTCCCGTCGGGTCACACGGTGACGGCGGTGGTCGCGTACGGCTCCGCGACCCTGCTCCTGCTGCCCGGGCTGCGCTCGCCCGCCGCCCGCCGCCTGCTGGTGGCCGGCTGTGCGGCGCTCGTCCTCGGGGTGTCGTACGGCCTGGTCCGCCGGGGCTGGCACTGGCCGCTGGACGTGGTGGCCGGCTGGTGCCTGGGCACGGTGCTGCTGACCGCCCTGATCCTGGTGGTCAGCCGAAGTAGGCGTCGAAGTTCTTCTGGAACGCCCAGTTCGCGTAGCGGTCCCAGTTCACCGACCACGTCATCAGACCGCGCAGGGCGGGCCAGGTGCCGTGGGGCGCGTACGAGCCGCAGTTCGTCTTCTTCGTGAGGCAGTCCAGGGCCTTGGTGACCTCGGACGGGGGGACGTAGCCGTTGCCCGCGTTCGTCGACGCCGGCATGCCGATGGCGACCTGGTCGGGGCGCAGCGGCGGGAAGACGTTGTTCGCGTCGCCGGCGACGGGGAAGCCGGTGAGGAGCATGTCGGTCATGGCGATGTGGAAGTCGGCGCCGCCCATGGAGTGGTACTGGTTGTCCAGGCCCATGATCGGGCCCGAGTTGTAGTCCTGGACGTGGAGCAGGGTCAGGTCGTCGCGCAGGGCGTGTATCACCGGGAGGTAGGCGCCGCAGCGCGGGTCCTGGCCGCCCCACTTGCCGGTGCCGTAGTACTGGTAGCCGTTCTGCACGAAGAAGGTCTCCGGGGCCATGGTCAGGACGAACCTGGCGCCGTACTTGGCCTTCAGCGTCTTCAGTGCCGAGATCAGGTTGACGATCGCGGGGGTGGTCGGGTTCCGGAAGTCGGTGTCGCCGGCGTTCAGGGACAGCGAGTGGCCCTCGAAGTCGACGTCGAGTCCGTCGAGGCCGTAGGTGTCGATGATCTTCGAGACGGAGGAGACGAAGGTGTCGCGGGCGGCCGTCGTGGTCAGCTGGACCTGGCCGTTCTGGCCGCCGATCGAGATCAGCACCTTCTTGCCGGCCGCCTGCTTGGCCTTGACCGCGGCCTTGAAGTCGGCGTCGCTCTCCACATCGGGGCACTGGGTGACCGGGCAGCGGTCGAAGCGGATGTCGCCGGAGGTGGCCGAGGTGGGCTCGCCGAAGGCCAGGTCGATGACGTCCCAGCTGTCGGGGACGTCCGCGAGGCGGGTGTAGCCGGCGCCGTTGGCGAAGCTCGCGTGGAGGTAGCCGACGAGGGCGTGGGCGGGCAGGTCGGCCGGGCCGCCGCCGGTGCCGGCGCCGGTCGTGGCGGTGACGGCCGCGGACTTCGCGGACTCGCCGGCGCCGTTGACGGCCGCGACCTGGAAGCTGTACGCGGTCGAGGCCGCGAGTGGGGACACGGTCGCCGACGTGCCGGTCACCGTCTGGACCCTGGCGCCGTCGCGGTAGACGGCGTAACCGGTGGCGCCGGTCACCGCCGACCAGGACAGGCCGACGGAGGACGAGGTCACGGAGGTGGTCCTGAGGCCGGCGGGCGCGGCGGGCGGCTGCCCGGTACCGCTGCCGCCGGGGCCGACGAGGGTGATGTCGTCGGCGTTGTAGGCGCCGGTGCCGTACCAGCCGTGAATGTTGATCGTGACCTTCGTGGTCGTCGGCCCGGTGCGGAAGGTGGTGCTCAGTTTCTGCCAGTCGGGTGCGGACTGGGTCCAGGTGGAGACGTCGGTGGTGCCGGTGCCGGTCGCGCCGAGGTAGACGTAGGAACCGCGGACGTAACCGGACAGGGTGTACTGCGCGTCGGGCTGGACGGTCACCGTCTGGCCGCACTGGGCGTTGTCGCCGCCCGTGGGGGTCGCCTGGAGGGCGGCCTTCCCGCTGTGCACGGGCGAGTCGACGGTCGTGCCGGCCGTGCAGGTCCAGCCGGTCAGGCCGGACTCGAAGCCGCCGTTGACGGCTGTGTCCGCGTCGGCCGCGCGGGCGGCCGACGAGAGCGCGGTGATACCGGGCACGGCCAGCAGTGCGGCCGTGAGCACGGTGAGGACGGTGCCGGGACGTCTGGGGCGATCCACAAGGGCCTCCGGGCTCAGGGGAGTTGTCGGGGCGGAGCGCACACAATTTGGTCCAGACCAATACCGTTGTCAAGGTGTCCGGGCGTCACCCGTCCGCGTACCTCCCCCGGGCCGGCCCCGCCACCGCCTCGTGCATCGCCAGTTCCAGCAGCGCCGGGTCGGTCAGCGTGCCCGAGCCGTCCGGCGGCACCAGCCAGCGCACTCCCCGGGTCGTCCGGCCCGGATACGGCACGACGATCCAGGTGCCGGCCCCGGCTGTGCGGATGCCGGTGCCGAGCCAGCGGGCCGCGGTGCCCGGCGGCACGAAGAACCCGACCCGGCTGTCGCCGAAGTCGGCGAGCACCGGGCCGGGCTGGTCGAGCATGCGGGTGAGCACGTCCAGGGTGGGATAACCGAGGTCACCCGGCAGGATGAGGACGTCCCACGCCTTGCCCGCGGGCAGCAGGGCGACCCCGAGGGCGTTGCGTTCCCACTCCCGGCGGCAGGCTCCGGGGTCCGGTGCGACGGATGCCAGCCAGTCGACCGCCGTCTTCGGCCCAGTCATCGAAGAACCTCCCTCTCTCATCCGACGCGGTCGCGTCACAGGGAGAGAGGGAGGTCCGGCCGGAGCATTACGCGGGTTTCCGGTCCTTCGCCACGCGGTCCGGGCCGGGGCTAGGGTCTTTCGTTCGGATCAGGCCGGACCCGCGAGCCCGGCATCATCCGAACGAGAGGGCCTAACTGTCGAAGCCCAGCCCGAGCCGGTCCATCGTCCGCAGCCACAGGTTGCGGCGGCCGCCGTGGGCGTCCGCGCGGGCCAGGGACCACTTGGTGAGGGCGATCCCGGTCCAGGCGAAGGGTTCCGGCGGGAACGGCAGCGGTTTCTTGCGGACCATCTCCAGCTCGGTCCGCTCGGTACGCTCCCCGTCCAGCAGGTCCAGCATGACGTCCGCGCCGAAGCGGGTCGCGCCGACACCGAGACCCGTGTAGCCGGCCGCGTAGGCCACGCGGCCCTGGTGCGCGGTGCCGAAGAACGCCGAGAAGCGGGAGCAGGTGTCGATCGCGCCGCCCCAGGCGTGGGTGAAACGGACGCCCTCCAGCTGCGGGAAGCAGGTGAAGAAGTGGCCGGCGAGCTTGGCGTACGTCTCGGGCCGGTCGTCGTACTCGGCGCGGACCCGGCCGCCGTACGGGTAGATGGCGTCGTAGCCGCCCCACAGGACGCGGTTGTCGGCGGAGAGCCGGAAGTAGTGGAACTGGTTCGCGCTGTCCCCCAGCCCCTGCCGGTTCTTCCAGCCGATCTCCGCCAGCTGACCGGGCGTGAGCGGTTCGGTCATCAGCGCGTAGTCGTAGACGGGGACGGTGTACGACCGCACGCGCCGCAGCAGGCTCGGGAAGATGTTCGTGCCGAGCGCCACCCCGCGGGCGCGGACCGCGCCGTACGGGGTGCTCACGGCCATGCCGGAGCCGTACCGCTTCAGGGTCAGCGCGGGCGTGTGCTCGTAGACCCGGACCCCGAGCCTGACGCACGCCTGCTTCAGGCCCCACGCCAGTTTCGCCGGGTGCAGCATGGCCACGCCCCTGCGGTCCCACAGGCCGGCCTGGAAGGTCGGCGAGTTCACCTGCTCGCGCACCGCCTCGGCGTCCAGGAACTCGATGCCGTCGGCAAGTCCCTTCTCCTCCAGTTCCCGGTGCCAGTCGCGCAGTTCCCAGGCCTGGTAGGTCTCGGTGGCGACGTCGATCTCACCGGTGCGTTCGAAGTCGCAGTCGATGCCGTGCCGGGCGACGGCGGCCTCGATCTCGTCGAGGTTGCGCCGGCCCAGTTCCTGGAGCCGGTGTATCTCGCCGGGCCACCGGGCGAGGCCGTTGGGCAGGCCGTGGGTGAGGGAGGCGGCGCAGAAGCCGCCGTTGCGGCCGGAGGCGGCCCAGCCCACCTCGCGGCCTTCCAGCAGCACCACATCGCGCTGCGGGTCGCGCTCCTTGGCGTTGAGCGCGGTCCACAGCCCGCTGTAGCCGCCGCCGACGACCAGCAGGTCGCAGGTCTCGGTGCCGGTGAGGGCGGGCCCGGCGGGCGGCTTGCCGGGGTCCTCCAGCCAGTACGGCACCGGCTGTGCCTCGGAGAGAGAGGCGGTCCAGTTGTCTCTGCCACGGCTCATGGCGCTCGGGGCCATGATTTCAACTCCCTACAGGGGCTCAAGCCTTGTGCTTGTTGCGGCGGTTGTTGACGGCCATCGACGTCAGCACGAACATCACGGCGACCAGGAACATGGCCGTGCCGATCACGTTGATCTGCACGGGTGTTCCGCGTTGCGCCGATCCCCACACGAACATGGGGAAGGTGACGGTCGAACCGGCGTTGAAGTTGGTGATGATGAAATCGTCGAAGGAGAGCGCGAAGGAGAGCAGCGCGCCCGCGGCGATCCCGGGTGCCGCGATGGGAAGGGTGACCCGCACAAAGGTCTGCACGGGACCGGCGTACAGATCCCGGGCGGCCTCCTCCAGACGCGGGTCCATCGACATCACGCGCGCCTTGACGGCGGTGACGACGAAGCTCAGGCAGAACATGATGTGCGCGATGAGGATCGTCCAGAAGCCCAGCTGAGCGCCCATGTTGAGGAACAGGGTGAGCAGCGAGGCGGCCATGACGACCTCGGGCATCGCCATCGGCAGGAAGATCAGCGAGTTGACGGCGCCGCGGGCGCGGAAGCGGTAACGGACCAGCGCGAAGGAGATCATCGTGCCGAGGACGGTGGCGCCGACCGTCGCCCACACGGCGATCTGGAGGCTGAGGGACAGCGAGCCGCACATGCCGGCGACGCCGCACGGGTCCTGCCAGGCGTCCGTGGAGAACTGCTGCCACTCGTAGTTGAAGCGTCCCTTCGGCCGGTTGAAGGAGAACACCGTGACGACGATGTTCGGCAGCAGCAGATAGGCGAGCGTCAGCAGTCCCGCGATGACGACGAGACGGCGCTTGAGCCAGTTGACGAGGATCATTTAGACCAGGTCCTCCGTCCCCGACCGGCGGATGTAGAGCGTGACCATGGCCAGGATCGCGGCCATGAGGATGAAGGAGAGCGCCGCCGCCGTCGGGTAGTCCAGGATGCGCAGGAACTGCGTCTGGATGACGTTGCCGATCATGCGGGTGTCGGTGGAGCCGAGGAGTTCGGCGTTGACGTAGTCACCGGCCGCCGGGATGAACGTCAGCAGGGTCCCGGAGACCACGCCCGGCATCGACAGCGGGAAGGTCACCTTGCGGAAGGTGGTCCAGGGCTTGGCGTACAGGTCGCCGGCCGCCTCGTGCAGCCGCCCGTCGATCCGCTCCAGCGAGCTGTACAGCGGCAGGATCATGAACGGCAGGAAGTTGTACGTCAGACCGCAGACGACCGCCAGCGGGGTGGCCAGCACCCGGTCGCCGGCCGTCCAGCCGAGCCAGTCGGTCAGGTCCAGGATGTGCAGCGCGTTCAGCGTGTGCACGATCGGGCCGCTGTCGGCGAGGATCGTCTTCCAGGCGAGGGTGCGGATCAGGAAGCTGGTGAAGAACGGGGCGATCACCAGGACCATGATCAGGTTCCGCCAGCGGCCCGCCCGGAAGGCGATCAGATAGGCGAGCGGGTAGCCGAGGAGCAGGCAGAGGACGGTCGCGGCGGCGGCGTAGAGGACGGACCGCAGGAACTGCGGCCAGTACTCGGACAGGGCGTCCCAGTACGTCGCCAGGTGCCAGGTGACCTTGTAACCCTGTTCCAGGGAGCCGGTCTGCACGGACGTGGAGGCCTGGTAGAGCATCGGCAGCGCGAAGAACACGACCAGCCACAGCAGGCCAGGCAGCAGCAGCCAGTACGGCGTGAACCGGCCGCGCCTGCGCGGGGGCCGCTTCTCCGGGGCGGTCGGACTGAGCGGCGGGGGCGCCTCGGTGAGCGTCGACATCAGGCGGCGACCTCTTCCCCGGTGCCCGCGTCGATGTCCTGCGCCGCGTCGAGGCCGAAGGTGTGCGCCGGGCTCCAGTGCAGGACCACCTCGGCGCCGGGGACGAGCCGGCCGTCGCGCTCGACGTTCTGCACGTACACCGACAGCTCCTCGCAGACGGGGCTGTCGATGACGTACTGCGTGGAGACACCGATGAAACTGGCGTCGGCGATTCGGCCGGTGACGCGGTTGCGGCCCGCGGGGACCGAGCCGGCGTCGTCGGCGTGCGTGAGGGAGATCTTCTCCGGGCGGATGCCGACCAGCACCGTGCCGCCGGCCGTCGTCGGGGCCGAACACCGCGCCTCGGGCAGCACCAGCTTGCCGCCGCCCGCGGTGAGCACGAGGTCGTCGCCGCTCCTGGTGTCGACCTCGGCGCGGATGAGGTTGGAGGTGCCGAGGAAGTTCGCGACGAAGGTGGTCCGCGGGTTCTCGTAGAGGTCGGCCGGCGAGCCGAGCTGCTCGACCCGGCCGCCGTTCATCACGGCGACCGTGTCGGCCATGGTCATGGCCTCCTCCTGGTCGTGCGTGACGTGGACGAAGGTGATGCCGACCTCGGTCTGGATCCGCTTGAGCTCCAGCTGCATCTGGCGGCGCAGCTTGAGGTCGAGGGCGCCGAGGGGCTCGTCGAGGAGGAGCACCTTCGGGTGGTTGATGAGGGCGCGGGCGACGGCCACGCGCTGCTGCTGGCCACCGGAGAGCTGGTGCGGTTTCTTGCGCGCCTGCTCGCCCAGCTGGACCAGGTCCAGCATCTCCTCGACCTGCTTCTTCACGCTCTTCACGCCGCGCCGGCGCAGTCCGAAGGCGACGTTCTCGAAGATGTCCAGGTGCGGGAAGAGGGCGTAGGACTGGAAGACCGTGTTCACGGGCCGCTTGTACGGCGGCAGGTGGGTGACGTCCTGCTCACCGAGGCGGACGGTGCCCGACGTGGGTTCCTCCAGGCCGGCGATCATGCGCAGGGTGGTGGTCTTGCCGCAGCCGGAGGCGCCGAGCAGGGCGAAGAAGGAGCCCTGGGGCACGGTCAGGTCCAGCGGGTGTACGGCGGTGAAGGAGCCGTAGGTCTTGGAGATGCCGGAGAGGCGGACGTCGCCGCTGTTGTCTGGTGTCGTCTTCATCGTCGTCGTCACGCCCCTGTGAGCTTCGCGAACTTCTCTTCGTAGGCCGTCTCTTCCTTCTGGCTCAGGGAGCGGAAGGCATGGGACCTCGCCTGCATGGCCTGGTCGGGGACGATCAGCGGGTTGTCCGCCGCGCCCTTGTCGATCTTCGCAAGGTACGGCTTCACCCCGTCGACCGGCGTCACGTAGTTGATGTACGCGGCCAGTTCCGCGGCCTGCCGGGGCTCGTAGTAGAAGTCGATGAGCCGCTCGGCGTTCGTCTTGTGGCGCGCCCTGTTCGGCACGCACATGTTGTCGGTCGATGTCATGTAGCCGCTGTCCGGGACGACGAAGTCGACGTCCGGGCTGTCCGCCTTGAGCTGGACGACGTCGCCCGCCCACGCCACGCAGGCCGCGAAGTCGCCCTTGGTGAGGTCGGACGTGTAGTCGTTGCCGGTGAAGCGGCGGATCTGGCCCTTGTCTACGGCCTTCTGTAGACGGGCGACGGCCGCGTCGAAGTCGTCGTCGGTGAACTTCCCCGGGTCCTTGCCCATGTCGAGCAGGGTCATGCCGACGGAGTCACGCATCTCCGACAGGAAGCCGACGCGTCCCTTGAGCCGGGGGTTGTCCAGCAGGTCGGAGACCGAGGTGACCTCGATGCCGTCGAGCGCCTTCCGGTTGTAGGCGATGACGGTGGAGATGCCCTGCCAGGGGTACGAGTACGCCCGCCCCGGGTCCCAGTCCGGGTCGCGGAACTGGGCCGAGAGGTTGCTGTAGGCGTGCGGCAGGTTCGACGGGTCCAGTTTCTGGACCCAGCCGAGGCGGATGAGCCGGGCGGCCAGCCAGTCGGTCAGGACGATGATGTCGCGGCCGGTGTCCTGGCCCGCGGCGAGCTGCGGCTTGATCTTGCCGAAGAACTCGTTGTTGTCGTTGATGTCCTCGGTGTACCTGACCGTGATCCCGGTCCGCCTGCGGAAGGTGTCGAGGGTCGGGTGGCGCTTGCCCTTGTCGTCGACGTCGATGTACTCGGTCCAGTTGGAGAAGTTCACCACCTTCTCCTTGGCCGAGTGGTCCTCGGCGGAGGTGCCGCCCCGGCTCTTGCCCGCCGCGGGGATCCCGCAGCCGCTCAGCGCCCCGAGGCCGCCGGCCGCGAGCGCACCGCCGGCGGACGCCCGCAGCAGCGACCGGCGGGTCAGGCCGGCCCTGCCGTTGCGGAGACTGCGCCGCATGGCCGCGACTTGCGGCGGGGTCAGGCGGTCGGGCTCGTACTGCTCCATGCGCGTGGTGCCCTTTCGTCAGGGATCGGCCCGGTCACTGGCCTACTCGTCGCTAGCGGTCCCCGAAGATCGTGCGGTGCCAGTCCTTCCGCGCCACCGCCGTGTTGTCGAACATTACGTGTTTGACCTGCGTGTACTCCTCGAACGAGTACGCCGACATGTCCTTGCCGAAGCCGGAGGCCTTGTAGCCGCCGTGCGGCATCTCACTGATGATCGGAATGTGGTCGTTGATCCACACGCAGCCCGCCTTGATCTCGCGGGTGGCGCGGTTCGCGCGGTAGACGTCGCGGCTCCACGCGGAGGCGGCGAGGCCGTACGGCGTGTCGTTGGCCAGCCGGATGCCCTCATCATCACCGTCGAACGGAAGGACGACCAGTACCGGGCCGAAAATCTCGGACCGGACGACCTCGCTGTCCTGAGGGGCGCCGGCGATCAGCGTGGGCCGGTAGTAGGCGCCCTTCCCGAGGTCTCCCCCGGGAGCCTCGCCGCCGGTCACCACGCGTGCGTAGGCACGCGCCCGGTCCACGAAGCCGGCGACACGGTCGCGCTGGACGTGCGAGATCAGCGGCCCGAGGTCGGTGCCGGGCGCGAACGGGTCCCCGAGCCGCACGGTCTCCATCAGCGCGGCCGTCCGCTCGACGAACGCCTCGTACAGCGGTCGCTGCACGTACGCGCGCGTGGCGGCCGTGCAGTCCTGGCCGGTGTTGATGAGCGCGCCGGCGACCGCGCCGTGGACGGCGGCCTCCAGGTCGGCGTCGTCGAAGACGACGAAGGGTGCCTTGCCGCCCAGCTCCAGGTGCAGCCGTTTGACGGTGGCGGTGGCGACCTCGGCGACCCGCTTGCCGACGCCGGTGGATCCGGTGAAGGAGGTCATGGCCACGTCCGGGTGGCCGACCAGGTGCTCCCCGGCCTCCCGCCCGGTCCCGGTGACGATGTTGACCACCCCGTCCGGGATCCCCGCGTCGGTGGCGGCCTGGGCGAACAACAGCGAGGTCAGCGGGGTCAGCTCGGCGGGCTTCAGCACGATGGTGTTGCCCGCGGCGATCGCCGGGAGGATCTTCCAGGCGGCCATCTGGAGCGGGTAGTTCCAGGGCGCGATCGAGCCGACGACCCCGATGGGCTCGCGCCGGACGTACGACGTGTGGTCGCCGGAGTACTCACCGGCGGACTGTCCCTGGAGGTGCCGGGCGGCGCCCGCGAAGAACGCGGTGTTGTCGATGGTGCCCGGCACGTCGAACTCGCGGGTGAGCTTGAGCGGCTTGCCGCACTGGAGGGACTCGGCACGGGCGAAGTCCTCGGCGCGGTCGGCGAGCACCGCGGCGAACCGGTGCAGGGCGTCCGATCGCTCGCCCGGGGTCGTGGCGGCCCAGCCCGGGAAGGCCGCGCGCGCGGCGGCGACGGCCGCGTCGACGTCGTCGGCGCCGGCCAGTTCGTACGTGAACACCCCCTCGCCGCTCGCGGGGTCGACCACGGTGTGCGTGCGGCCCGAGGTGCCCCTGGTCAGCCGGCCGGCGATGAACTGCGCGCCGGCCGCGAAGCGGTCCTGCGCGGGGAATCGTTCCGGGGTGGCGGTGCCCGGGTTGTGCATGTCGCTCTCCTCCGCCGTTCGCCCCGTCCCGGTGGGCGGGTGGCGTAGCTCCAGCTCGATTTGAGTGCCGATCCTGGCAGAGGCAATGGCCCTCAACAAGTGATTCCGTTGTTGCCTTTTGGTTACGCGACGGAATCTGTCGACCAGGTGTCGAGTCGGAGGGGAAAAGGACGGACGGACTGTCAGTGGTGCGTGCCACACTCGCGTGCATGGGGAAGATCGACGGGCTGGAAGCCCTGATCAGAGAGGTCCGGGCCGGGTCCAGGCTCAAGTACCTCCACTTCTGGGGGCACCGGCCGCGGCCCGACGGCCGGATCGGAGCGAGCTGTCTCAGCCAGTGGTGGCCGTCACCGTTCGTGGTGGACGGGGTGGAGTACGCGACGGCCGAGCACTGGATGATGGCCGGCAAGGCCCGGCTGTTCGGGGACGCGCAGGCGGAGCGGCGGGTGCTGGCCGCACAGCATCCCGCCGAGGCGAAGAAGGCGGGCCGCCTGGTCCGGGACTTCGACGACGCGGCCTGGGAGCGGGAGCGCTTCCGGATCGTGGCCGAGGGCAGCGTGCACAAGTTCGCGGCCCACCAGAACCTGCTTCAGTACCTGCTCGGCACCGGCGACCGGGTCCTGGTGGAGGCCAGCCCTGTCGACCGGGTGTGGGGCATCGGCCTGGCGGCGGACGACGACGCGGCCTGCGACCCGGAGCGCTGGCAGGGCCGGAACCTGCTGGGCTTCGCCCTGATGGAGGCCCGGGAGAGACTGGCTGGGGCCGGGGCCTGAGCGGGGGCCGGGGCCCGTCGGGAGGTGGGGGTCCTCAGGTGTACACCGCGACGGCGAAGGCGAACAGGCCTGCCACCAGGACGATCCCCGCGGCCCCGCAGATGATGCCGGCCAGGGCCACACCCGGGTTGGTCGCCTCGCCGTGGCGGACCTTGGACCTGCCCACCGCGCCGAAGATCACCGCCAGGACTCCGAGCACCAGGGCCACCGGCCACAACAGGAAGCCGGCCGCCGCGATGATGCCCAGCACCAGCGAGGCCGTCCCCATGCCGTTGCTCGGAAGCGGCTGCGTTCCGGGCCAGGCGTATCCGGTGCCGCCGGGGTAGGGGCCGCTGCCGTACGGGGCGTGCGGGGGGCCCGGGTAGCCGTACGCCGGTGCTGTGCCCGGGTAGCCGTACGGCACCTGGCCGGGACCGTCGGGGGCGATGGGTGGCGGCGGCACCGGTTCCGCTCCCCGCTGGCCGGCGGGAGGCACGGGCGGAGCGTAGGGGTTCGGCTGCGGGACGGCGGCGGGCGGCGCGAACGGGTTCGGCTGCGGGGCCGAGGCCGACGGCGGCGGCGCGAACGGGTTGCCCTGCGAGGCCGGAGGCTGGGCCGGGGCCGGCGGTGCGTACGGGTTCGGCTGCGGGGCCGGGGTCGTGGGGGCGGAGCCGGCGGCCGGGCTCGCCCATGGCGCGGGGGCGGCGCCGGCGGGCGCGTCCGGTGCCGCGGGGAACGCGGTCAGCGTCCGCTGGTCGTGGACCGGACCGGGGCCACAGGCAGGACCGGAACCGGGCACCGGGAGCGCGTCCCGCACCGGTGACTCCTCCGCTGCCGGTGCCGCCCGCGCCCCGTCCTTGTCCAGGGAGACCCGGGGCGTTCCGGATCCGTGCCCGGCGGCCGGCTCCCCCGGCATGGACTGCGGCACCTCGTCGGACATGGTGGACGGACCCCTCTGCTGGACGTCCCGTCATGCTACGGGCAGGCCGGGGCACCGCGGCCCACGGCCTACGATGATCCGGCGTCACCGATCAGCCGATCACCGCGCCCGGACGACCGACGCCGTCCCGCGGCGCCCGTCCCGGGGAGGACCCCTTGACCGACAGCTCCGTACCCGCCGCCGGCACCACCGGACGCGATCTGCGCGCCTTCATCGCCGGGCTGCCCAAGGCCGAGCTGCACGTGCACCACGTCGGCTCCGCCTCCCCGCGGATCGTCTCCGAACTGGCCGCCCGGCACCCCGACTCCAGGGTCCCCACCGACCCCGAGGCCCTGGCCGACTACTTCACCTTCACGGACTTCGCGCACTTCATCGAGGTGTACCTGTCGGTCGTGGACCTCATCCGCACCCCGGAGGACGTCCGGCTGCTCACCTACGAGGTGGCCCGGGACCTGGCCCGGCAGCAGGTGCGATACGCCGAGCTGACCATCACCCCCTTCTCCTCCACCCGCCGCGGGATCGAGGAGCAGTCCTTCATGGCCGCGATCGAGGACGCCCGCAAGGCGGCCGAGGCCGAGTTCGGGACCGTACTGCGCTGGTGCTTCGACATACCCGGCGAGGCCGGTCTCGAGGCGGCCGAGGAGACCACGCGGCTGGCCACCGACGACCGGATCCGCCCGGAGGGTCTGGTGTCGTTCGGACTCGGCGGACCCGAGATCGGCGTGCCCCGGCCGCAGTTCAAGCCGCACTTCGACCGGGCCCTCGCCGCCGGTCTGCACTCCGTTCCCCATGCCGGTGAGACGACCGGCCCGCAGACGGTGTGGGACGCGCTGACCGAACTGCGCGCCGAGCGGATCGGGCACGGCACCAGCTCCGCGCGTGATCCCCGGCTGCTCGCCCACCTCGCCGAGCACCGCATCCCGCTGGAGGTGTGCCCGACCTCCAACATCGCCACCCGCGCGGTCCGCACCCTGGAGGAGCACCCGCTGGCGGAGTTCACGCGCGCCGGGGTGCTGGTCACGATCAACTCGGACGACCCGCCGATGTTCGGCACCGATCTCAGCAACGAGTACGCGGTGGCCGCCCGCCTCCTCGACCTGGACGAGCGCGGTCTCGCCGACCTCGCGAAGAACGCCGTCGAGGCCTCGTTCCTGGACGCGGAGGGCAAGGCACGGATCACCTCGGAGATCGACACGTACACCGCCGGGCGGCTCGCCTCCTGACGCCCACCACAATGGGGCCATGCAGACCGTGACCGCCGTGGCCCACCGCGGCGACCCCTACCGTTTCCGCGAGAACACGACCGGCTCGCTGCGTTCCGCGCTCGACCGGGGCGCGGACGCCGTCGAGATCGACGTACGGCTCACCCGCGACGGCGTCCCCGTGCTGCTGCACGACGACACGCTCCAGCGGCTGTGGGGAGTGGAGCGACCGCTGCGCGCGCTCTCCGCCGAGGAGGTGCGCGGCCTCACGGCGGGCGGTGTGCCGACGCTGGCGGAGGCGCTGGCCGCGACCGGTGACAGCCGGGTGATGGTGGACCTGTGCGGACGGGTCGACCGCCGGACGGTCGAGCGGGTCCTGGACGTCGTACGGCAGAGCGACGCCCGGGACCGGGCGTACTACTGCGCGGGCGCCGAGGCGATGCTCGCCGTCCGGGCCGCCGACCCTGCCGCCGAGATCGCCCTGACCTGGACGTCCCTGGCGCCGCCCCGGCCCGCGCTGCTGGCGGCGGTCCGCCCCCGCTGGCTCAACTACCGCTTCTCGCTGGTCGACCGGGGGCTGGTCGCCCGGGTCCACCGCGAGGGCTGCCTGCTGTCGGTGTGGACGCCGGACACCCGCCGCGCCATGCGCCGGCTGCTGGACCTCGGCGTCGACTCGATCACGACGAACCGTATCGACGTCCTGCACACCCTGCGCGCCCCCGGGTGACTCCGCCGCTCCCGGGGGACCGGACGCCCCCGTAGGGGTGATCCCTGGCATTTCCCGCAGGCGGACGGCCGGTTGTTCGGGGCCGAGCGGGGGTCGGACGCCCTCCTCGGTGAGGATCCGCCCTCCGCCCCGGCGCCGGAGGATGATCTCGCATCTTCCCTCCGATCTCCTCAAGGAGTCCCATGCGCCCAAGCAGCCGCTCCCTCCTCCTGGCCGCCGGTCTGGTCGCCGCTCTGGCCGCCGGTCCGCCGGCCGCGCCCGCGTCCGCCGCTCCGGTGGCGCGGGCCGTCGGCGGCGCCACGGCCGGCCCGGACAGCGAGGCCCTATCCGCCGCGATCGCAGGGCTCCCCGACCAGGACGCCACCGCCGCGCTGTTGCGCGTCGGCGGCGACGGGACCTGGCGTGGAACGGCCGGCGTACGGGACGTCAGGACCGGGGCCCCGGCGCTGGAGAACGGGCGGTTCCGCGCCGGCTCGGTGACGAAGGTGGTCACCGCGTCGATCGTGCTCCAGCTGGCCGCGGAGGGCCGGATCGACCTGGACGGCACCGTGCAGCAGTACCTGCCGGGCCTGCTCACCGACGAGTTCGCCCCCGTCACTGTACGGCAGCTGCTCGACTACACCAGCGGCCTGCGCCCGGGGGCGTCGCTCGGCGACACGGTCGAGGACGGTTACCCGCACCGCTTCGAGACGCTGACGCCCCGGCAGGTCGTGGCGGTCTCCGTCGCACAGGGCCCGGCGCACGCGCCGGGCGCGCGGCAGGACTACGGCAACATCCACTACACCGTGCTCGGCATGCTCATCGAGAAGGTGACCGGTGACGCGTACGCGCACCAGGCCGAGGTGCGGATCTTCCGGCCGCTCGGCATGCGGCACAGTTCCTTCCCGGCCGGCGGGGATCCCCGCATCCACGGGCCGCACAACCGCGGTTACGACTGGATCGACGGCAAGCTGGTCGACGTGACCGACTGGAACATGACCGACCGCTTCGCCGCCGGCGACCTGATCTCGACGAACGCCGACCTGGAGCGGCTGCTGGTGGGGCTGTTCCGTGGCCGGGTGGTGCCCGAGCCGCAGCTGACGGAGATGTTCACGCTGCCCGACGTGCCCGGGGCGCGGTACGGGGCGGGGCTGGAACGGTTCGAGCTGAACGGCCGGGTGATCTGGGGCAAGACCGGTTCGCGCCCGGGATACGCGACGGTGATCGCGGCGACCCGGGACCTGTCCCGCACCCTGGTCTACTCGGTCGACTCCACGGACGCGAAGGGCGACGGCCTCACCGTCGCCCAGCGTTTCGCGTTCCCCGCGTTCAACCGCTGACGTACCGCGCCGGGTTCAGCCCGCCGCGGCGACGGCCGGGGGCGCGAGCGGTACGCCGAGCGCCTCCAGCCGTCTGATCTTCTTCCGTACGACGTACAGCGGGATCACTCCGAACACGCCGAACGACATGTCGATCAGGGTCCACCAGAAGGGGATTCCGCGGACGGGTCCGCAGACGAGGGCGAGCGGGACGATCCCGGCGCAGGCGATCATGCCGAACTCGACGACCCAGATGTTGCGCACGGGGTCGCGGTACGGGCCGTAGAAGGCGACGGCGATGACGAGGTGCGCGAAGGCGAGCCAGTCGGTGCCGTAGAGGATGAATGGGTGGTCGGCGTCGACGGCGTCCAGTCCGTCCCGCACCCGGGAGATCCACCCCATGAGCCCCGGCAGGTGCTCCGGCACGGACAGCGCACGCAACGCGCTCTCGGTCCAGCGCAGTTCGTGCACCAGGGGAAACGCGGTGGCCCCGCTCAGCACGAGACACACGACGAAGAGAACCAACCAGACGCGGATGCCCTTGAGCAGGGCGGCCCTGTCGCTCATGCCCGAAGCCTACGCCAACAATTGAACGCGTTCAAAATCAGCTCGGCGGGCACCCGCCCACGCCCTGCGGGCTGCCGGCCGCGTCGTCACAGACCCGCGATCCGGTTCCACCGCCGGGCGAACTCCCCTCGTTCCGCGGACGTGATGTCGCGGGCGACGGCGAGGCGCTCGCGCATGCCGTGGTCCGGGAAGATCAGGGGGTTGTCGGCGAGGGCCGCGGTGTCCTTGTCCCCGGACGCGGCCAGGACGTCGCGGGCGGCCGGGACCGGGCACACGTAGTTGACCCAGGCGGCGAGCCGCGCGGCGGGCTCGGGGGCGTAGTAGTAGTCGATCAGGCGCTCGGCGTTGGCCCTGTGGCGGGCCCGGTCGGGAATCATGAGGGAGTCCGACCACAGCTCGCCGCCCTCCTCGGGGACGACGAAGCGGATGTCGGGGTTGTCGGCCTGGAGCTGGATGACGTCACCGGAGTACGCCTGGCAGGCGAGGACGTCGCCGCTGACCAGGTCCTTGGTGTAGTCGTTGCCGGTGAAGCGGCGGATCTGGCCCCGCTGCACCTCCCGTTCCACCCGGTCGCACATCCGGTGGAAGTCGTCGGCCGTCCACCGCGTGATGTCCACGCCGTCGCCCTGCATGAGCAGCGCGAACGCCTCGTCGAGGCCGGACAGGAGCGTGATGCGCCCCTTGAGGTCCTTCGCCCACAGGTCGGAGACACGGCGGATCTCGCGGCCGAGCCTGCGGTGGTCGTAGGCGATGCCGGTGATGCCCGACTGCCAGGGCACGGTGAACCGGCGGCCCGGGTCGAAGGCGGGCGAGCGGAGCAGCGGGTCCAGGTTCTTCGCCACGTTCGGCTGGCGGGCGCGGTCCATCTCCTGCACCCAGCCCAGCCGGACGTACCGGGCGCACATCCAGTCGCTGATGACGATCAGGTCGCGGCCGGTCGACCGGTGGTTCATCAGCGCCGGGCTGATCTTGCCGAAGAACTCGTCGTTGTCGTTGATCTCCTCGACGTAGTCGACGGAGATCCCGGTCCGCCTCCCGAACGCCTCCAGCGTGGGCCGGCGGTTCGGGTCGTCGTCGTCGGTGTCGATGTAGAGCGGCCAGTTCGCCCAGGTCAGCTTCCGGTCGGCCGCCGACTCGTCGGTCACGGACCGGTCGCCGGGCCGGACGTAGGCGGCGGGCACCCCGCAGCCGGCCAGGGCACCGAGCGCGGCGGTGCCGCCGAGCGCGGCGAGGAGGGAACGGCGGGACGGCGCGGACGTACGGGAAGAAGTCTGGGGCACCCCGAAAGCATGCCGTTCCGGTCCGCGGCCGGACAATCGACGCTGCGTCGAGCGGGGCGGCGCCGGGCCGACACCTTGTCGATCAGGCGTGCGCCGAGCGCCCCCGCCACCGGCCGGGCCCCTTCGGGCCGGGGGGAGGAACGACACGGCGCGGCCCGCGGACGGGGAGGTGACCCGTCCACAAGCCGCGCTGCGCAACGCCGGCCCGCGGAGCCGGGCCGGCCGGACCCGCTCGGTCCGGCGACGTGGTCAGTCCAGCGACGTCATCACGTGCTTGATCCGCGTGTAGTCCTCGAACCCGTATCCCGACAGGTCCTTGCCGTAGCCGGACTTCTTGAAGCCGCCGTGCGGCATCTCCGCGACCAGCGGGATGTGCGTGTTGATCCACACGCAGCCGAAGTCCAGCTTCTTCGACATGCGCATCGCGCGGCCGTGGTCCTTGGTCCACACCGAGGACGCGAGGGCGTACTCGACGCCGTTGGCGTACGCGAGGGCCTGCTCCTCGTCCGTGAAGGACTGGACGGTGATGACCGGGCCGAAGACCTCGTTCTGCACGATCTCGTCATCCTGCTTCAGGCCGGAGACGACGGTCGGGGCGAAGAAGAAGCCCTTGTCACCGACCCGCTCGCCGCCCGCCTCGACCTTGGCGTGCGCCGGGAGGCGGTCGATGAAGCCGGCGACCTGCTTGAGCTGGTTGGGGTTGTTCAGCGGGCCGAAGAGGACGTCCTCGTCGTCGGGCTGCCCGGTCTTCGTCTCGGACGCGGCCTTAGCGAGCGCGGCCACGAACTCGTCGTGGATGGACTCCTGGACGAGGACGCGGGTCGCGGCCGTACAGTCCTGGCCGGCGTTGAAGAAGCCCGCGACGGAGATGTCCTCGACGGCCTTGGCGATGTCGGTGTCCTCGAAGACGACGACCGGGGCCTTGCCGCCCAGCTCCAGGTGGACCCGCTTGAGGTCCTTGGAGGCGGACTCGGCGACGGACATGCCGGCGCGTACGGAGCCGGTGATGGAGGCCATCGCCGGGGTCTCGTGCTCGACCATGAGGCGGCCGGTGTCGCGGTCGCCGCAGATGACGTTGAAGACGCCCTTGGGCAGGATCGAGCCGATGATGTCGGCGATCAGGACGGTGGAGGCCGGGGTGGTGTCCGACGGCTTCAGGACGACCGTGTTGCCGGCCGCGATGGCCGGGGCGAACTTCCACACGGCCATCATCATCGGGTAGTTCCACGGCGCGACCTGCGCGCAGACGCCGACCGGCTCGCGGCGGACGATCGAGGTCATTCCGTCCATGTACTCGCCCGCCGAGCGGCCCTCGAGCATCCGTGCCGCACCCGCGAAGAAGCGGATCTGGTCGACCATCGGCGGGATCTCCTCGGAGCGGGTGAGCCCGACCGGCTTGCCGGTGTTCTCGACCTCGGCCGCGATCAGATCCTCGGCACGCTCCTCGAACGCGTCCGCGATCTTCAGGAGGGCCTTCTGCCGCTCGGCGGGCGTGGTGTCGCGCCAGGCGGGGAAGGCGCGGGCGGCGGCCTCCATGGCGGCGTCGACGTCCGCCTGCCCCGACAGCGGCGCGGTCGCGTAGGCCTCGCCCGTCGCCGGGTTGACCACCTCCGTGGTCCGTCCGTCGGCGGCGTCCCGGAACTCACCGTCGATGTAGTTGCGCAGACGACGCAGCTCGGTGCTCACTGCCGGCCTCCTGATCTGGTTCTGACTGTCCAAACGCTGAGACACCCACCCTAGTCGCCGTACCCGCGTTTTCAACACCCCCGCCACCGCCGCTTCTGCGAAATCCGCAAGGCGGAGTCTCGTAAACAACGGATTTCATCGCTCGCACCTTGCGAAACTATCGAGACCTCGTGCACAGTGAGGCCGTGGCCAGTCGAAGCGCAGACCAGAGGGACTCGTCCCGCGAGTCCAGGAACGGCACTCCCCAGCTGGATGCCGTCTCCCTCGCCATCATTCAGCAGCTCCAGGAGGACGGCCGCCGGCCCTACGCCGCGATCGGCAAGGCCGTGGGCCTGTCGGAGGCGGCCGTGCGCCAGCGCGTGCAGAAGCTGCTGGACCAGGGCGTGATGCAGATCGTCGCCGTCACGGACCCGCTCACCGTGGGCTTCCGCCGGCAGGCGATGGTCGGCATCAACGTCGAGGGCGATGTCGAGTCGATCGCGGACGCGCTGACCGACATGTCGGAGGTCGAGTACGTGGTGATGACCGCGGGCTCGTTCGACATCCTCGCCGAGATCGTCTGCGAGGACGACGACCACCTGCTGGGCGTCATCAACAAACGCATCCGTGCCCTGCCCGGCGTGCGCTCCACCGAGAGCTTCGTCTACCTGAAGCTGAAGAAGCAGACCTACATGTGGGGAACCCGATAACCGTGAGGACCCGATAACCGTGAGCACCAAGGACCTCAGCCGCACCGCGTACGACCACCTGTGGATGCACTTCACCCGCATGTCCTCGTACGAGAACTCCCCGGTCCCGACCATCGTCCGGGGTGAGGGCACCTACATCTACGACGACAAGGGCAAGCGCTACCTCGACGGTCTCGCGGGTCTGTTCGTGGTCCAGGCCGGTCACGGCCGTACGGAACTCGCCGAGACCGCGTTCAAGCAGGCCCAGGAGCTGGCCTTCTTCCCGGTGTGGTCCTACGCCCACCCGAAGGCCGTCGAGCTGGCCGAGCGCCTGGCCGACTACGCCCCGGGCGACCTGAACAAGGTCTTCTTCACCACCGGTGGCGGCGAAGCCGTCGAGACCGCCTGGAAGCTCGCCAAGCAGTACTTCAAGCTCCAGGGCAAGCCGACCAAGTACAAGGTCATCTCGCGTGCCGTCGCCTACCACGGAACCCCGCAGGGCGCCCTGTCCATCACCGGCCTGCCGGCCCTGAAGGCCCCCTTCGAGCCGCTGGTGCCCGGCGCCCACAAGGTGCCGAACACCAACATCTACCGCGCCCCGATCCACGGTGACGACCCCGAGGCCTTCGGCCGCTGGGCCGCCGACCAGATCGAGCAGGAGATCCTCTTCGAGGGCCCGGAGACCGTCGCCGCGGTGTTCCTGGAGCCGGTGCAGAACGCCGGCGGCTGCTTCCCGCCGCCGCCCGGGTACTTCCAGCGGGTCCGCGAGATCTGCGACCAGTACGACGTCCTGCTCGTGTCGGACGAGGTCATCTGCGCCTTCGGCCGCCTGGGCACGATGTTCGCCTGCGACAAGTTCGACTACGTCCCGGACATGATCACCTGCGCCAAGGGCATGACCTCGGGCTACTCCCCGATCGGCGCCTGCATCGTCTCGGACCGGATCGCCGAGCCGTTCTACAAGGGTGACAACACCTTCCTGCACGGCTACACCTTCGGCGGCCACCCGGTGTCGGCCGCGGTGGGTCTGGCCAACCTCGACCTGTTCGAGCGGGAGAACCTCACCCAGCACGTGCTGGACAACGAGGGCGCCTTCCTCCGGACGCTCCAGAAGCTGCACGACCTGCCGATCGTCGGCGACGTCCGCGGCAACGGCTTCTTCTACGGCATCGAGCTGGTGAAGGACAAGAACACCAAGGAGTCCTTCAACGACGAGGAGACCGAGCGCGTCCTGTACGGCTACCTCTCCAAGGCGCTGTTCGACAACGGCCTGTACTGCCGTGCCGACGACCGCGGCGACCCGGTCGTCCAGCTCGCCCCGCCGCTGATCTCCGACCAGGGGACCTTCGACGAGATCGAGGAGATCCTGCGCGCGACGCTGACCGAGGCGTGGACCAAGCTCTGAGCCGCACGCCTCCGATCAGCTGATCACACCGGCCCCGGTGCCGCCCGTTCGAGTGAGAACGGCGGCCCGGGGCCGTGTGCCGTCCGCCCCCGCCCCGGTGAGCTGCCTAGCGTGCAGTGACCGATCGGCCCAGGCTTCGTTCGCCCACATGGGGCATCAGGCAAGGGAACACGGATCAGAACCGAGGTGACGCCCATGGAGTCCCCGCCGGACAACGACGTGCTCTGGGCACGCTCCCTGCACTTCGTGCACCCCGACGGCTCGCCCGGCCTCACCGGGGTGTCGCTCGGTGTGCGGGAAGGCGAGATCCTCGCCGTCAGCGGCCCGCGCGGCAGCGGCAAGACGACCCTCCTGCGCTGTCTGTCCGGCCAGGTACCGGTGCGCACCGGCGAGGTCTGGTTCAACAGCGCCCCCGTCCACACCCTCGGCCCGTCGGCCCGCGAGCGGCTGCGCCGGGACCGCTTCGGCTGGATCGACCCCGAGCCGGTCCTGGTCCCCGAGCTGAACGTCTGGGAGAACGCCGCGCTCCCGCTGATGCTGCGCGGCGCCGGCCGCCGCCGTGCCAAGGCCGCCGCGCTGGAATGGCTGGAGCGGCTGGACGTCGGCGACAAGGCCCGCTGCCGCCCGCGGGAACTGCGGCAGGCCGAACGCCAGCGCGTCGCCCTCGCCCGCGCGCTCGCCCCCGCCCCGACGGTCCTCTTCGCCGACGAGCCGACGGCCACCCTGCACCGCGCCGACCGCACCCACGTCCTGCGCACTTTGACCACGGCGGCCCGCTCGCACGGCATCACGGTCGTCCTCGCCACGCACGACACCGACACCGCCGCCCTCGCCGACCGCACGGTGACCCTGCTGGACGGGCGGCGCGTGCACACCGTGCACCTGCCGGACACACCCGACGCGGAAGGCCGGGCGGCGTGCTCGCTCTCCGCCTGATCCGCGCCGCCCGGCCCTCCGTCCAGCTGCGCCGCCTGCTGGTGGCCGCGGCCGCGGCGGGCACCGCTTTCCTGCTTCTCGCCTGCCTCGGTCACGCCCTCGGCCACCCCGAGGCCGCGGGCCCCGCCGCGAGGCGCCTGGCCTGGTGCGCGGTGCCGCTCGCCGCCACCGTGTACTTCGCGGTCGCGGTCGCCCGCACCGACCCGGCGACCCGGCCGCGCCCCGGCCTGTCCGCCGTGGGCCTCGGGCCGGCCCGCCTCATGGCCGTCTCGGCCCTGTCGACGGCCCTGGCCTGTGCCCTGGGCTCCGTGCTGGCCCTGCTGTTCTTCCTCCGCCTGCGGGGCGACCTGACGGGCACGCCGTTCCACGAAGCGGCGGCCGACTTCCTGGCCGCCGACCAGCCCCTCCCGGTGCCGGCGGCACTGACCTTGCTCACCCTGGTCCCCGCCGCCGCCTCGCTGACGGTGGCCCTGGCCCTCCGCCCACGGGACCCCCGCCCGGCGGTGCCGGCCGCCCGCAGGTACGGCCGCTTCGGGGTGTACGGCGCCGCGGCGGCACGGGAGACCTTCGGGGCGTACGGGAGGTTCGGGGCACGGTCCGGCCGGCGGCCCGCGGGCGGCACCGAGGGCGGCGGGCCCCCCGGCCGTGCCGCCGGGGCAGCTTTCGCGGGCGCGGAGGGCGGCGAGGCGGCACCGGACACGCCGGCCGGCCCGGCGCTGTCCGCGCCGGACACCGAGCGCGTCGGCCCGGGTCCCGCGTCCCTCGGCGGAGCACCCGCCGCCCCCGCCGGCCTCCCCTGGGGCGTCGCCCTCCTCGCCGCAGGTCTCGCCGTCCACGCCTATTCCGGCCGCGCCACGCCCGGCCTCTCCCCCACGGTGCTCCCCGGCTGGGTGCTCACCGCGACCGGCCTCGTCCTGGCCTCCCCCGGCCTCACCCACCTGTGCGGCCGGCTCCTCCAGTCCGTCCGGCCGGGGGCACTCCGGCTGCTCGCCGGCCGGGTCCTGATGGCGGAGGCCGCCCGGATCGGCCGTCCGCTGGGGGTGGTCTGTGCGGTGGGGTCGGCCGGTTACGCCGCGACCGCCCTGTACGGCCATGGCGGCTCCGTCTCCCTTCCCGGCCCGCTGACCACGCTCGGCGCGCTGGTCGTCGTCGGCTGCACGGTCGCCACGCTGCTCACCGCGGCCGTGGAGGCCCGCCAGTGCCGCGCCGACAGCGTCGCCGCGCTGCTCCACCTCGGCGCGCCCGCCATGCTGCTGCGTGGTGCCGCCGCCCTGCGGACCGCCGCCCTGCTGGTGCTGTTCGGCCCGCTCACCCTGGCGGTCGCCGCGCTGTCAACGCTGCCGGCGGCCCGCTGAGCCGTCCGGCACGGAAAAAAGGTGCCCGCTCGGCGATGAGTCCGGCACCGGCCGCCGGTCCACCCCACCGGAACACGACACACCGCGCAGCACCGACGGGAGAGACCCCCATGTACCAGCAGATGATCTTCGTGAACCTGCCCGTGACCGACCTCGACGCGTCCAAGAGGTTCTTCACGGAACTCGGCTACACGATCGACCCCCGGTTCAGCGACGAGAAGGCCGCCTCCGTGGTGATCAGCGACACGATCGTGGCGATGCTGCTGACGCGGCCGTTCTACGCGACCTTCACCAAGAAGGAGATCGCCGACGCGACGACCACCAGCGAGGTGCTGCTCTGCCTGAGCGCCGAGAGCCGTGAGCAGGTGGACGAGCTGGTCGACCGGGCGATCGCGGCGGGCGGCGCGGCGAGCGGTGAGACCCAGGACCACGGTTCCATGTACGGCCGCGCCTTCGAGGACCTCGACGGCCACATCTGGGAGGTGATGTGGATGGATCCGGCCGCCATCCAGGGCTGACCACCTCCCGGCCGAACGCCCGTGCCAGCATGGGCGGGTGCATCCGATACCCGCCCAACCGCCCCGTGCCGCCCATGACCGCGAGATCGAGTCCCTCGCCGAGTTCGACGAGGTGGTCGCCGAGCACGGCACACTCGCCGGGTTCCGCGTCCAGGCCGTGGATCTGACCGGCCGTACGGACGCCCTGCTCCGTCTCGACAGCACCGGTGCCGTCTTCCTCGGCTGCCCGATGGATCCCGGGGCCGCCGCCCGGGTCCGGTCGGCCGGTGCCCTGGTGTTCCCGCCGGTCCCCGGGCTCCCCTTCGACCCGTACCGGGGCTTCGTCTACACACCGGACGAGCTGTTCGACTCGCTGGCCCAGGGGTACGAGGCGACACCGGACGCGCGGGCGTACGCCTGGTTCCAGCGGACCAGGGCCGACGGTGACGTCTTCTCCTCGATGCTGCGGTCGATCCACGACGACGCCGTCTCCGACGCCCTGGACGAACTCCTCGTCGGCGCCCGGGTGGTGGGGGTCATGGGCGGCCACGCGATGGCCCGTGGCACGGCCGCCTACGCGGGTGCCGCCCGGCTGGGCCGGGCCCTGACCCGCGCCGGGTACACGGTCGCCACCGGCGGCGGGCCGGGCGCGATGGAGGCCGCCAACCTCGGCGCGTACGCCGCGCCCTTCGACGACGACATGCTGGCGGACGCGCTCCGGCTGCTGGCCAAGACGCCCTCGTTCCGGCCGTCGGTCACGGACTGGGCGCGGGCCGCCTTCGAGGTGCGCGACCGCTGGCCGGGAGGCGGGACGTCGGTGGGCATCCCCACCTGGTTCTACGGCCACGAACCGCCGAACGCCTTCGCCGCGCACCTCGCCAAGTACTTCGCCAACGCCACCCGCGAGGACGGTCTGCTGGCCCGCTCCACCGCCGGGGTGGTGTTCCTGCCGGGCGCGGCCGGGACCGTACAGGAGATCTTCGACAACGCGACGCCCAACTACTACGAGTCGCGCGGGGAGCCGGCCCCGATGGTGCTCGTGGACAGCGCGCACTGGACGCGGGAGCTGCCGGCCTGGCCGTTGCTGGAGTCGCTGGCGCGGGGGCGGGCGATGGAGTCCCGTAGCACCCTCGTTGACCGGATCGAGCAGGCGCCGGACGCCATCAAACGTCTGGGCGGTTAATAAGCGGGCAAAGTCAACGGCTGTTGACGGCCCACACGTTGACACTGCTTACGGAGCGCTTATAAACCTGTGAGCTCCCGGGGGTGCTGGGGCCTCACCTCGTCTTCCGCCCCAACTCCCCCCTCAACCCCCCGCGATTGCACTCTGTAAAGGACAAACGTTGTCCATGACTCGCCGTAGCGTACGCCGTTCCGTGCACGTTCTGGGTGTCGCCTCCGGGTCGGCGGCGCTGGTGCTGGGCCTGGCCGGGTCCGCGCTCGCCTGCGACATCAAAGACTTCTCCGCCGAAGCCCGGTGCGACGGCGCCAAGGGCGTCATCGTCGTCACCGACACGGACGCCTCCGCCGCCGACGCCACCGTCGGTGTCTTCCTCGAGGGCGACGGCGGCGTCGAGACGAAGGTCGGCGAGCAGCCGGTCAAGGGGTCGAAGGGAGGCGCCCGGATCACGTTCCCCGAACAGTGGAAGCCGAGCGCCACCTACCGGGTCCACGTCAAGGCCCCCGACGTCGACCGTGACATCAAGCCCGACCTCGTCACCCCTTCCACCGCCTGCAAGGCCGAGAGCCGGCCCCCGAAGCCGACGGCCTCCACGACACCGGCGCCGTCCCCTTCGGCGTCCGTGTCGGCGTCGGTGTCCGCGTCTGCGTCGGCGTCGCTCCCGGCCGGACCGGCGACCCCGTCGCCGGCGGCCTCCGATTCCAGCTCCGCCCCGGCGGGCGCGCCGGGCAACGCGCCGTCCCCGGCGGTCGGTGACTCCAACCTCGCCGAGACCGGCGCCGACTCCCACACCGGCCTGATCGCCGGCCTCGCGGCGGCCCTGGTGGTCGTCGGCGGCGGCGCGGTCTACGCCGGCACGCGCCGCCGCGGGGCGAAGCACAACGGCTGACACCGCGCCGCCGCACCCCGCCCCGGCCCGTCCTCCCACCCGGCGAGGACGGGCCGGTGAGGACGGGCCGGTGAGGTCAGGCCGGTGAGGTCAGGCCGGGCGACGGGCCACCACCGGCCTCGGCCGGGCCACCCGGCCGGCCCCACCTGGCCCGAAACCTGGCCGGTCCGCCTGACCGGCGGGCTCGTCGCGGTGGTGGCCAGGCGCGCGAGACGCTCAGTCGAGTACGACGGTTTCGGCCACGTCGAACTCCACCCCGACCGTGGCACCCAGCTCCGGCGCGTCCCGCAGCGCGCAGGCCGCCTCCAGCCAGGGGGCCCGCTCCGGCTGGAGACGGACGGCCACATGGGTGCCCCGGAAGGTGCGGGCGGTCACCGTGCAGGGCAGACCCTGGTCGGCGGGCACCAGCCGGATCCCGGCGGGCCGGACGAGGACCGTGCGGGCGCCCTGCGCCGAACCGTCGGGCACCGGCAGCTTGCCCCAGGGGCTGTCGGCGACCGTACCGGCGACGGTCGCCCCGACCACGTTGTCGAAACCGAGGAAGCCGGCCACGAACGCGTCGGCGGGCCGCTGCCACACCTCCAGCGGCGTGCCCGACTGCGCGATCCGCCCGTCACGCATCACCACCACCCGGTCGGCCAGCGCGAACGCCTCCCCCTGGTCGTGGGTCACCGCGAGCACGGTGGTGCCCAACCGCCTGAACAGCTCCCGCAGTTCCACCACCAGCCGCTCCCGCAGCGAGCGGTCGAGCTGGCCGAGCGGCTCGTCCAGCATGAGCAGCCGGGGCCGGGGCGCGAGCGCGCGGGCCAGCGCGACCCGCTGCTGCTCGCCGCCGGACAGGGAGGCCACCGCCCGCCGGGCGGCACCGGGCAGTCCGACCAGCTCCAGCAACTGCTCGACCCCGGCGTCCCGTTCGCCTTTGGCGACGCCGTGCATACGCAGCCCGAACGCCACGTTCGCGCCGACGTCCCGCTGCGGGAAGAGCTGGTGGTCCTGGAACATGAGCCCCACCCCCCGCTTGTGGGCGGGAACGTGGGTCTGCTCGCGGCCGTCGAGCAGCACCCGTCCGCAGTCCAGGGGTTGCAGTCCCGCCACCGCCCTGAGCAGGGTCGACTTGCCGCTGCCGCTGGGCCCGAGCACGCACACCACCTCGTGCTCGGCGACGTCGAGGCCGACGGCGTCGAGCACGGCCCGTCCGCCGAGGCGCACGGTCGCGGCGTCGAGGCTCAGCAGCATCAGAACTCTCCCGTCCGGTCGGTGCGCAGCCGCTCCAGGATCAGCAGCGCGGCGGCGCACACCACCATGAGAATGGTCGAAAGGGCCATCGCCTGGCCGTAGTTCATGTCTCCGGGACGGCTCAGCAGACGTGCCACGGCGACCGGGAGCGTGGGGTTGTCGGGCCGGGCGATGAACACGGTCGCCCCGAACTCCCCGAGCGACACGGCGAACGCGAAACCGGCCGAGACCAACAGCGCCCGCCGCACCAACGGCAGGTCCACCTCCCGCCACACCCGCCACGGCGAGGCCCCGAGCACGGCCGCCGCCTCCCGCAGACGTCCGTCCACCGCGCGCAGCACGGGCAGCATGGTCCGTACGACGAAGGGGGCGCCCACCAGGGCCTGGGCGAGCGGCACCAGGATCCACGACTGGCGCAGGTCCAGCGGCGGCCTGTCCAGCGCGATCAGGAATCCGAAGCCGACGGTCACGGCGGAGACGCCGAGCGGCAGCATCAGCAGCGCGTCGAAGCCCCGCACCAGCCGTCCCGCGTCCCGCCGGGCCAGCGCGGCGGCGGCGAGACCGCCGACCAGGACGGCGATGACGGTGGCGGCGGCGGCGTACTCCAGCGAGGTCCACACGGCGTGCACGGGCGCCACCAGGAACGTACCGCCGTCGGAGTCGGTCAGTGCCCGGTAGTAGCCGAGACCGGGCGCGTCCAGGGAACGCCGGACGAGCACGGCGAGCGGCAGCACCAGGAGCAGGGCGATCGTCAGGAGGACCCCGGCGAGCAGCGCCCACTGCCCGCCGCCGCGCGGCCGGCGGGCGGTCACCTTCGGGTCGACCAGGCGCAGGGCGGTCTCCCGACGCCTTACCGTCCGGGCGTGCACGGCGAGGATCGCGCCGACGGCGACGAACTGGACGAGGGTGAGGACGGCGGCCGTGGACAGGTCGAAGACCTCGGAGGTCTGCCGGTAGATCTCCACCTCCAGAGTGGAGAAGGTGGGGCCGCCGAGGATCTGCACCACGCCGAAGGAGGTGAAGGTGAACAGGAACACCATCAGCGCGGCGGCGGCCACGGCGGGCGCGAGCGCGGGCAGGGTGACCTGCCGCCAGGCCTTCGCCGGGGAGGCGCCCAGCATCCGGGCGGCCTCCTCCTGGCGTGGGTCGAGCTGGGACCACAGCCCGCCGACGGTGCGGACGACGACCGCGTAGTTGAAGAAGACGTGGGCCAGCAGGATCGCCCACACCGTGGTGTCCAGCCGTACGCCCCACAGCTGGTCGAGCAGCCCGTTGTGCCCGAGCAGAGCCAGGAAGGCACTGCCGGCGACGACGGTCGGGAGCACGAACGGGACGGTGACGACGGCCCGCAGCAGCTGCTCGCCCGGGAAACGCAGGCGCGCGAAGACGTAGGCGGCGGGCAGCGCGAGCAGCAGGGTGAGCGCGGTGGAGGCCAGCGCCTGCCAGGTGGTGAACCACAGCACGTGCCGGATGTCGGGCTGCGTGACGACGTCCGCGATCCGTCCGAGCCGCCAGCGGCCGTCCGCCTTCAGGCCGCGCGCGACGATCGCGGCCACGGGCCAGGCGAAGAACAGCGCGAAGAACACGGCGGGCAGGGCCATCAGCCCGAACCGCGCCGCGCTCCCCCGCCGGGCCCGCGCTACCTCAGTACGAGTGACGTCCACGTCTTGACCCACTGGTCGCGGTTGGCGGCGATCCGGTCCGGGGCCATGGTCTGCGGGTCCTTGGCCTGGGGGCCGTACTTCAGGAAGTCCGGCGGCACCTGGGCGGCCCTGCGCACCGGGTAGACGAACATGTTCAGCGGCATGTCCTCCTGGAACTCCTTGCTGAGCAGGAAGTCCAGGAACGCCTTGCCGCCCTTGGGGTTGCGGGCGTTGCTCAGCAGCCCCGCGTACTCGGTCTGCCGGAAGCAGGTGCCGCTCGCCACCCCGGTCGGGGCGGTGGCGGGCCGCTTCTTGGCATAGATGACCTCGGCGGGCGGGGAGGAGGCGTACGACACCACGAGCGGGCGGTCACCGCCGGCCTTCCTGCCCCGGGTGGAGCCGGAGAACTCCTGGTCGTAGGCCTGGTCCCAGCCGTCGACCACCTTGACGCCGTTGGCCTTGAGCTTCTTCCAGTAGGCCTGCCAGCCCCCGTCGCCGAACTGTGCGGCGCTGCCGAGGAGGAAGCCGAGGCCCGGCGAGGAGGTGGCCGCGTTCTCGGTGACGAGCAGGTTCTTGTACCGGGGCTCGGCCAGGTCGGCGAAGGTCCGCGGCGGGGTCAGCCGGTGCGCGGAGAAGTAGGCCTTGTCGTAGTTGACGCAGATGTCGCCGGTGTCGACGGGCGTGACGCGGCTTTGGGCCCCGTCGACCCGGTACTGCGGCAGGACCGTGTCGGATCCCTTGGCCCGGTACGGCTGGAACAGCCCGTTGTCCAGGGCCCGGGACAGCAGGGTGTTGTCGACGCCGAAGAGCACGTCACCCTGCGGGTTGTCCTTGGTGAGGATCGCCTTGTTGACGGCCTGGCCGGCGTCGCCGTCCTCCAGGACCTTGACCTGGTACCCGGACCGCTTCTCGAAGTCCTTCAGGACGCTCTTGGAGACGCCCCAGGAGTTGTGGCTGACGAGGGTGACGGTCCTGGAGTCCGTGGACTTCCCGCCGTCCGACGACCCGCACCCGGTCAGCGCGGGCAGGGCGAGGAGACCGAGCCCCGCCGCCACGGCCACGAGGGTCTTGTTGTGCACTGGATGTCCTCCTGGGGTGGGCCAGGAAGAGACGCGGCCCTGCCCGGACTTCCGCGAGGGAGGCCGGGCAGGGCGCAACAGCTTGAGTGGTGACCGAACTTCCTACCCAGAATGACCTGGGCGAGGTTCAGAGGGTCTGCGGCCCGGTTGCCGCACTCTCAGCGCTGTGGCGCTCCCCTGTCGGAATATGAAGATATGTGGACGTGGTCAGGTTACCGCTCGGTGGCCGCGAGCTGACCGCAGGCCCCGTCGATCTCCTGCCCGCGGGTGTCCCGGACCGTCACCGGCACGCCGTGCGCGGCGATGGCCTCCACGAACGCCTTCTCGTCCTCCGGCCTGGAGGCGGTCCACTTCGAGCCCGGGGTCGGGTTGAGCGGGATGAGGTTGACGTGCACGGGCCTGCCCCTGAGCAGCCGGCCCAGCCGGTCCCCGCGCCAGGCCTGGTCGTTGATGTCCCGGATCAGCGCGTACTCGATCGACAGCCGGCGGCCCGACTTCTCGGTGTACTCGAAGCCGGCGTCCAGCACCTCGCGCACCTTCCACCGCGTGTTCACGGGGACGAGGGTGTCGCGCAGCTCGTCGTCGGGAGCGTGCAGGGAGATCGCGAGCCGGCACTTGAAGCCCTCGTCGGCGAACCGGTGGATGGCCGGCACCAGCCCGACGGTCGAGACGGTGATCCCGCGCTGGGACAGGCCCAGCCCGTCCGGGGCCGGGTCGGTGAGCGCCCGGACGGCGCCGACGACCCGCTTGTAGTTGGCGAGCGGCTCGCCCATGCCCATGAAGACGATGTTGGACAGCCGCGCCGGTCCACCCGGCACCTCCCCGTCCCGCAGCGCCCGCATCCCGTCCACGATCTGGTGCACGATCTCGGCGGTGGACAGGTTCCGGTCCAGCCCGGCCTGCCCGGTGGCACAGAACGGGCAGTTCATCCCGCAGCCGGCCTGCGAGCTGATGCACATGGTGACCCGGTCCGGGTACCGCATCAGCACCGACTCGACCAGCGTGCCGTCGAACAGCCGCCACAGCGTCTTGCGCGTGGTCCCCTGGTCGGTCGACAGATGCCGGACGACCGTCATCAGCTCCGGCAACAGCGCGTCCCGCAGCTTGTCGCGCGACCCGGCGGGGATGTCGGTCCACTGCTCGGGGTCGTGCGCGTACCGCGCGAAGTAGTGCTGAGCGAGCTGCTTGGCACGGAACGGCTTCTCACCGATCTCGGCCACCGCGTCCTTGCGCTCGGCGGGCGTGAGGTCGGCGAGATGCCGCGGCGGCTTCTTGGCTCCGCGCGGCGCGACAAAGGTGAGTTCTCCGGGTGCAGGCATAACACATCCAGTGTCGCAGATCATCCGCGGGACCCCAGGCCAGAAGGGGGTGGGGGTGGTCACCCGTGGGCGTCGCCTGTCAGCGTCGGTCGTCCTCGGACGGCCCAGGGACGGCCCAGCCGATGGGACCTTCACCGAGGTCCAGTCCACGATTCCCCCGAAACGTCCCCCGCTGTGGACGTCGTAAGCCACACTGATCACCCTGTCCAAGCAGCAGGGGGGACTATGAGCAACCCGTACATCAATGCGCCAATCCGTGCCCGCATGTACACGAGCACGCCGCACAAGGTGATCTGGGTCGTTGTGGTCGTGGCGTCGGCTGGCCTCTTGGCACCGCCCCTGTTCTTCGTAGCAGCCAAGAAGCGTGTCGTGAGCATGGCCGTGCCTGCCATCTACGCAGTGACCGTTTACGGCTCGGCCTTCGTGGGGTCACTGCTCGGCAACCCGAAGAACTGGGTGGGTGGCGTCCTCTCCATCACGATGATCATTGCGGCCGTGCATGCCGCCATCCTCGATACGGATTGGAAGCCGGGCCGGTAGTAGCCGGCACCCAGCGCGCCTATGGCGACACGGCACTAGAAGATGCGGGCATGCTGTGGCAGACCGGCCAGATCGCCTCGTGGCGTTACCGTGCCGGGTCGCCGAGTGCTGCTGCCGTCCGTCGTCGTTGCCGTCACTGCCGTCAGATGTGACGTAGTGGGGCCTGCCATGCCGGTCTACTGATCACCGGTCGCGCTGACCAGCGACTGACGAGGCCCACGACGCAAGCGCAAAGCCTTCTGCCTGAAATCGAGTACGCCGGCACTCAGCTGATCCGCCGCAGCGTCCGCCCGTCAGATAGGCGCTATCAGGTCGGGAGGCTCCGACCTGGGATCTTACGGCGATCAGCTGACTTACTGTCATGCATCCCTCACAATGCTCCCATGGACGTCAACAACTTGCGCATCCCGGACCGGTTCGAGCGGCTTCGCGACCTTGGAGACGAGGCGCTAACCTCCATCATCATTCCAGTCGAACCGATGCTCGACGAGATCGACGAGCGCTTCATGGACATGCGCGCGGCCGATCGCGGTTCGCTCATGATCCTGCGAGGGACGTCCGGAGCGGGGAAGTCGACCTTTCTTGACACCGTCGGCTTCTTTCGTCAGAGAATCTCGACTCGTCGCATCGCCCGAGATGCGAATGTGGGCCAAGCTCTCCGCGAAGCCGCAACCTCAGAGAACACTGTGATCGTATTTGAGGGGCGAGAGGCCCTGGGCGACGTCTCTGGATCGGAGATCGAGTCCGCCATGCATGAAATCAATCAATTCGTCAGGTCGGAGGATGGGAAGCGGTCTCTTGTTGTTTGGCCCACTAACCGGGACGATCTAACGGACATGCTCGTTGGGATCGGCGAGAGCCTCGGACGGGAGGCCCTTTTTGGCGTCTCAAGTCCTGTCACCTCCTTTCAGGGGCCATCCAAGACGGAGTACTCGAGGATCGCCCAGCAGACCGTATCTGTCTTGAACGAAGGTGCCTCACTTGACGCACTGGGTATCTCTGCGGATCTGGCCAGCGATCTCGCCCGGCAGTCTGACACGATTGGTAACTATCTCGCTCGGATCCGATCGGCCGCAGTTCGTGCTGGAGCCCGCGTGGAGAAGCTCCTCACGAAAGAGCGCTACCGCCTGTGGACACTCACCGTCTCCGGCAATGATGTGGAAGGCGACGTTGCGGCCTTGACAAGGGGAGGGTTTTCCGCTGCCGACGTCGATCGGCTCTTGAGTTCCACCGGCGCAAACGTCGTCAGCGACCTTAAGAAGCATCCGGAGCAAACGGGCATTTTGGGCACGGTTCTAGATGCCCGCATTGTGAACATGGACATGGTCTGCATGCTTGCCGTAACGAGGACCTACGGTAGCCCTGAACTGCATAAGGTGATGCAGTCTAAAGATATGATCACGGCAAAGGATAGTACCGCAGCTAGGCGGCTCGTTGAGAGTGATTTGGGTATCTTGCTGCAAGATAAGCCGCTGGGCACCAGGAAGCGCGGACCCAAGCCCGGCTCCAATACCAAGGATGCGTTCGCAAAGCTCTCTGAGATTTCGAGGACTAATGACGGTCTCTTGAATGATGCCCTAGGGCGCGGTTTGGTTGAAACGGGGCTAATAGACAGCTACGAGACTGAAAGGAACCTGGGGACGGATCTCGTCTTCAATAGCGATATTTATTGCCTCAAGGCCGGGGCGCCCATTCGCCTGGAGTTGATGTGGCGCGCCAAGACGGGTCGAGCGGCCATCGCGAATTATGTACTCGGAAAAATCAATAATTACGGAAGGGCGATCGGTGTTATCAAATAGCTGCAGTCGGAATGCAAGGTCGGTGGAGCGGCTTTGGGCGGGAGCTGCTTTGGGGCGAGTGATCATGGCCCCGTAAGCTCATGGCGAGTCGGGCAGTCTGTGGACCTGCCCGTAAAGCACGACGTTGGGGCCATGATCTTAGAGGCTCGCCCCAAAGTGGCTGCCTAAAGCCGTGGAGCCGGCCGCCCCAGCCATAGAGGGTGTCTCCCACTCCTTGCCCGCAGCCGCCGAGCGCGCCGCCGGGCGCGGCCAGCCGGGGCGGAGACAGGAGGCAGGCCGCGCCGCAGAGGCGGCGCGCGCCCGCGCCGTGCGCGGGCCTTGATGATGTAGAGAAAGTCTTACCGCGCTAGTGACCTGGCATCGAGGAATCGATCATGCAGCCCGGCTCTTCGGCTCCTCGCCGTGCTCCAAGTACACCGGAGCAGAGCTGGCCCTGGCCCCGACAGCCGCCCTGATACGTCGGGCCAGTCGTGGGATCGTCCGCTCGACCAGCTGGTCCGCAGGGACGAAGGCAAAGCTCTTCAGCTCGTCCGGCTGGAGCTCGATGCTTGCCAACCGGTCCTGGGTGAGTTGGCCGCCGTCGAACAGGTACAGCACCTTGTCGCCCTCGGCCTCGTTGGGGGCCCAGTCGACCGCGAGCAGGCGCCCGATGGGGGGTGTGATCCCCAGTTCCTCCCGGACTTCGCGAATGGCGGCGTGCAACGGGGACTCGCCAGTCTCGACGTACCCGCCGGGGATCTCCCAATAGTCCTTGTAGGAGGGCTCCACCATGAGGACCCGCCCGGCGGCATCAAAGAAGAGCACACCCGCTGCCATACGCGGGTGCGCCATCTTCGCTTCGTGTGCATTCGGCGCCATGCAGCCGAGGGTACCCAGCTCAGACCACGCGCAGCCTGTCGGCCAGGTCCGCCAGGTTCCGGCTTGGCCGGCCGCGCTGCCCTCGCACCCAGGTCAGCACCAGCTCCCGCGCCAGGTAGTGACTCCGCACCTGTTCCGGCGCCCAGCTCTCTGCTTCAAGGACCTTCGCGAGCGCATCGTCCATTCGGTTGTAGGCACTGAGGGCCCGAGCTACTTCGAGGTTGTGTCGCGTACGGCGTTCCGTGGGCAGTCCTGTCGTGTCGATCTGCGGGCCAAGGTCGACCGCTACCTGCATGTCGCCCAGCTCGGCTGCCGTGGCTACTCGGTGAATGGCAACGTTCGTCGGCCCGAAGGCAGTCCAGACGTGATTGGCGTCAGTGCCGAGTCGGTCGGCTGCCCGTTTCGCCTCGTCCAGGAAGGTCCGCGTCGTGGCCCGGTCGTCCGCACGGGCTGAGGCCATGGACCCCGCCAGGAACAGAGTCCCGTAGATGGACAGGACCTCGGGCGTCGACTCCTGGAGACCCGGCCGGAGGTACTCGCCCGCGTCCCCGACCAGCTGCACGGCTGCGTCGAACCGGCCATTGGACAGCAGGCAGTGCGCGACGGACCGGAAGAGAGAACCGGTTACGACCGGGTTGCCGGACTGCTGTGCTGCTGCCAAGCCGCGGTCGGCTGCGATCCATGCCAGGTCGGTCTCACCGAGCTTGGTGAGCACCATGGCCGCGCCCTGGTACGTCATGGCCATCAGCTCGTGCGCCCGCTCTCGCTCCCTGCCCCGGTACGACTGCGCGGCGATAAGTGCGTCGGCCAGCAGCAAGGGCAGGCGCCGGGTCGCGAGGCCGTAGCGCGATTCCTGGTAGGCATCCCAGACCTCTGCGACGTTGCGGCTCAGCTCGTCGAGCGATGTCGGCTCACCTTCGGTGGCGACGCCCAGTAGGGGTGTCAGCTGACGGTAGTTCATGAGGGCTGAGCGAAGTGCCGGCACCGTGCGGGTGCCGCTGTCGGGCGTCCACTCCAGGAGAGTGGGCTCGGCCAGCAGGTCGCCGAGCGTCACGTCCAGGGCATCGGCGAGCGACTTGATGACCGAGAGCCGGTCCAGCTCGATCCGGTTGTTCTCCGCCTTGCTCAGCCAGTCCACCGTGCGGCCCACGAGTCCGGCCAGGACCTCTTGAGAGATCCCCCGCCTTCGGCGGTACCAAGCGACTCGTTCACCGATCGTCAGGTTCGTCGTCATTCCTCGCATGGCTAGAGCGTCTTCCCATCTCCCTATGGGACCCCGGAGGAATTTTCCGGGGTAGTGCGCCGCCTCGCTCTTAGCGTCGTAGCTACCCCGAGAGGTCGCCAGGCCGAACAAGCGACGAAGGAGCCACGATGCCGCTGACGCCGGCCGAAGTGGTGGAGCTGACCCGAGAAGTGAAGGAGCTGGCCGAGGAGGTGAACGTCATCGCACGCCGTGCTGACGAGCTGGTCAGCCGTCTTACGGCTGCTTCCGCACCAGTTGCTCAAGCTGATCCATCCGCTCCGCGAGCCGACGCACCTCGCGCCGTACGTCGGACAGATAGCCGGCGATCTCCTCGAACTCCGGGCTGTGCTTCGTCTGGCGGGGCTCCTCGGGAAGGGTGACGAAGCTGCCCTTGCCCTGGTGGGAGATCGCGTAGCCGTCTTCACGTAGCCGGGAGATCGCCTGGCGGGCCACGGTCCGCGAGACGTCATTCTCGTTCATCAGCTCGGTCTCGGACGGCAGCTTGGTGCCCGGTTTCAGCTCTCCCTGCCGGATGCGCCTCTTGAAGTTGTCGGCGATCTCCAGGTACTTCGCCCGCCCGGTGAACTCGGCCATAGCCCCTCTCAGTGCTTGTCGCACTAAGTGCAGCACATCCAACCGACACCCGTCGAGAAGCACTTGACGTACTAAGTGTGTTAGGTGCACTCTCGTGACAGGCCGACGTACTAAGTACGTCAAGTTCGAACCTTGAGGAGCGCGCTCATGCGTCAGATCCCCGTCGACACCTCCGCCGCGACCGTGATGGTCGCCAAGACCCCGCAGCCCAAGGTCAAGGACCGCCGTACCGGCGAGATCGCCATGGACACCGAGACCGGGGCGAAGCTGATGACCGTCGACGTGATGTTCGCGGCCAATGACGAGGTGGAGATCCTGTCCGTCACCGTCCCGGAGCCCGGCATCTCCGGTGAACTGACCATGGGCACGCCGGTCGCGCTCACGGGCCTGATCGCCCGCCCGTGGGAGAACGACTTCAACGGCCAGAAGCGGCACGGCATCGCCTTCCGCGCCGTCGCGGTCACGTCCCTCGTCGCCGCTGCCGCGAACTCCAAGGCGGCCTGATCATGACCGGCTTCACGGTCGCGCTCGGGCTGGTCGTCGCCGCCGCGGGTCTCCTGCGGTGGCGGCGCCCCGCCTGGTACTGGCTGACCTTCGGCGTCACCTTCGCCGCGCTGCGGGTCCTGTTCCGCTACGCCTCCGTCATGGACGCCTGCGGTCTGACGGTCCCGCCCTCGCGCTGGCGCCTGGCCCTGGCCCGCGTCACCAACCGGCCCATGCCGGAGTCCCGCCCGCCGCGCATCCTGCGTTTCCGGCCGACCCGGACCGGCCTGGTCCTACGGCTGGGCCTGCGTCCCGGACAGGACGCATTCGACGTCGCAGCCGCCTCGCACCGGCTCCGGCACTCCTTCTCGATGTACGGCGTCACCTCGCGTGAGGTGCGCTCGGGTGTCGTGGAAGTGCGGATGACCGGCTACGACGTCCTCAAGCGGGTGCAGATGCCCACCAAGGTCGACACCCGCCCCATGCGGGTTCCCGTCGCCCTGCGTGAGGACGGCTCGGTGCACTACCGCGACTACCGGGCCGTCCCGCACGCCCTCACCCTCGGCGCCACGGAGTCGGGCAAATCCGTCTACCAGCGCAACCTGGTCGCCGGGCTCGCCCCGATGGACGTCGCCCTGGTCGGCATCGACTGCAAACAGGGGGTCGAGCTGTTCCCGCTGGCCCGCCGATTCACCGCGCTCGCCGACAACCCCGACACCGCCGCCGACCTCCTGGACGCGCTCGTGTCCCGTATGGAAGGCGTCTACCGGCTCATCCGCGCCGAACAGCGCATCACCGCCGCCCTGCCGGATGCCGAGATAGCCGCCGACATCTGGGACCTGCCCGACCATCTGCGCCCCGTTCCGGTCGTGGTCCTGGTCGACGAAGTCGCGGAACTCGCCCTGTTCGCCAGCAAGGACGAGGAGAAGCGGCGCGACCGCATCATCACCGCCCTTGTCCGCCTCGCCCAGCTCGGCCGCGCGGCCGGCATCTACCTCGAAATCTGCGGCCAGCGCTTCGGCTCCGAACTCGGCAAGGGCATCACCATGCTCCGCGCCCAGCTCACCGGCCGTACCGCCCACCGCGTCAACGACGAGACCAGCGCCAACATGGCCTTCGGCGACATCTCCCCGGACGCCGTCCTGGCTGCCATCCAGATCCCCGCCGAACTGCGCGGCCTCGCCGTCGCCGGGGATTCCACCGGCGGCTGGCACCGCATCCGCGCCCCGCACACCTCTCTGCGCCAAGCCGTGAACACCTGCAACCGGCATGCCGACCGCACCCCGGACCTGCCAGAACTGGCGCCTTTCCGGCCCGAGCTGACCAGCCCCTCAGAGGCCCCGGTGCCGCTGTCCAAGACGGCTCCCGTCACGGCCTGACTTCCCCCGCTCCACGGTCGGCGCGACCACCCTTCGCGCCAGGTCCCTGCCCCTGCCATGCCCGATGAAGGGAGAACCCGCGTCATGTGCCCCGACTGCGAGGACTTCGCCCGCACCGTCCTGCTCCTGGGCCAGCTCGCCCTCTACGCCGACACCACCGGCGCCGACCTCGACTTCGTCGATGCCGTCAGCCCCTCCCTGGCCGCCTCGCTCCCCGAGCCGCCGACCGGTGAGGAGTCCTGATGGCCGCCCGTCACGGCCTGCGCGTCGACGCCGTCCTGGTCCAGGCCGTCATCGCCGGAGCCCTGTCCTTCGCCCACCTGCACGACCTGGCCGCCGCTGCCGGACAGGACGGCTGGAAGGCTTGGGCCTACCCGGTCAGTGTCGACCTGCTCCTGGTCGCCGCCTGGCGACGGCTCCGCTCCGAGGGTCCGTCCCGGCTGGCCTGGTGCTGGTTCCTCATCGCCCTGTTCGCCTCCCTCGGCGCCAACGTCGCCACCGCCGGGTTCCTCGACCTGGCCGACC
The DNA here is from genome assembly GCF_043080665.1 of Streptomyces sp. NPDC014991. NCBI lineage: Bacteria > Bacillati > Actinomycetota > Actinomycetes > Kitasatosporales > Streptomycetaceae > Streptomyces > Streptomyces sp. NPDC014991. The sequence goes on along the minus strand of NZ_JBIBVY010000017.1, from coordinate 54,653 downwards.
CGCCCGCCCTGCTCCGCCTGGGCATCGCCGGATGGCCCGCACTCGCCTTCCTCGGCGGGACCCTCCTCGCCCACTCCCCCGAACCCCAGCTCCCGGATACGCCGGCACCCGCCCCGGCCTCGGAAACCGAGACTGCGGACGACCGCGAACCAGCCCCCGAACCCGTGCCGGACCCGGCGCCCGTCCCGGCCCCGGTGGAGGAACCGCCGGCGCTTCCGGCCGCCGATCCGGCGCCCGCGGTTCCCGCCGTCCTCATCGACCACGCCCGCAAGGTCGCCGCCGACTACCGCGGCCGCACCGGAGCCCCGATCGACACCGAGACCCTGCGCGCCCGCCTCGGCGTCCCGCCCCACCTCGCCGACGCCATCGCCGCCCAGCTCGTCTGACCCGGAAGGAGAACCATCCGCCATGCCCGCCCGCGACAACTTCCACTCCGTGATGCGGATCGGCCCCGTGCAGATCGGCACCCACCGGGACCGCCACGGCCACACGAAGCACGCCGCCGTGTGCACCGCCGACCGCTGTGGCTGGTCCGCCGACTACTCCAGCCAGTCCGCCGCCCAGCTCGCCGCCCGCACGCACCGCTGCCGCGTCCGCTAGGAGACACCGCCATGCAGGTCCCGCTCTGGTTCGCCCTCGCCGTCGTCGGCTATCTCGGTGTCAAGTTCCTCCACCCGCCCTGGTGGCTCGTCGCCGTCCTCCTCCTCGGGGGCTACCTCCTCGCCGACAGCGTCCTGGCACCCGCCATCGGCACCGCCCTCACCAAGTAGCCACCAAGGGAGAACCGCCATGCTCCGCCCGAAGATCCCCACCATGCCCACCCCGACCGGGTTCGTCTCCCCGCGCACGGTCGTCGAGCCGACCGCCGTGGTCCAGCACCACCCGACGCCCGCCCCCGCCCCGGCCGCGTCGACCCGCCCGACGGTCCAGTTCACCCCCGGCGCAATGCTCGCCCTGGTCGGCGCTGGTACGGCCGTGGTCTTGGTCGTCGGTGCCGTCCTGGTCTCGATGCTCCTGGCCGTCGCCGTCACCGGCGCGTCCGTCGCCGTCTGCGCCGTGGTGATCCGCTCGCTCATCTCCTCGCAGCACCGCCGCTGAACGGTCCGCGGGGCGACGCACAAGCCGCCAAGCACGCCGCCGCTCCTGGGACCGGGTTCCGCCACACCAACCGCCATCGAGAAGGGACAACGTCATGGACCTGCACGTAGCCGCAAGCATCGTGCCGTTACTCGGTTGGGCCGTGCACGGCGGCATCCTCACCCGCCGTCTCGCCTGCGCCCGGCGCGACCCGCTCACCGGTCTGCACACCCGTGCCGGTTGGACCGCCCGCGCCGAACACCTCATCCGCCGGCACCCGAACGCCGCCGTGCTCCTGGTCGACCTCGACCACTTCAAGAACCTGAACGACACCCACGGCCACGCCGCCGGGGACGCCGCCCTCGTCGCTACCGCCGACCGGCTGCGCGCCTGGTGCGGACACAACGGCAGCGCCGGTCGCCTGGGCGGGGACGAATTCGTCGCCGTGATCCGGGACCTGGCCGCCGCCGACCTCGACGCGCTCACGGCCGCGCTGCACCGGCCGCTGCCCTACGGGGGGACGTTCCTCCCGCTGGCTGCCTCGGTCGGCGTCTGCCACGTCGCGGAGCTGGCGGTGCCCCTTCTGACGGATGCCCTCGCCGCCGCGGACGCGGCCATGTACGCGACCAAGGGCCGTACCCGTCGGGGCTCCCGCACCGCTCGCTGAGAGGCCACCGGGTGGCGCACAAGCCGCCAAGCACGCCGCCACCCGGGGCCGTTCCTTCCAACCGCAATCGAAAGGAACCACCATCATGGCCCAGTACACCCCGCCCCCGCCGAGGATCTGCCCGGCCTGTGACGGCTTCGCCTTCGTCGCCGTCACCCTCGGCGGCCGCGACCACCGTGGTCACCTGCGTACCGTCACCGCTCACTGCCCGGCCTGCCAGGGCACCGGTACCGCCACCGCCCGCCGCATTCGGGAGGGTGCGCGTGCCTGAGCAGCTGCTCGACCGTGCCACCCTCGGCGACCTGCTGAGGGTGGCTTCGGCCTCTGATTACCACCGCTGGCACGAGCAGATCCGCCGTACCGGCGGCTGCGCCGACCCCATCCACCTGACCGGCTGGGTCCTGCACAAGGACAAGACGACCGGCGAGACCCTGCACCACTACTCAACCGAGGGCGAGCCGGGCGGACGGCTCCGCCTCGCCTGCGGCAACCGCCGGGCCTCCCGCTGCCCGTCCTGCGCCTGGACGTACGCGGGCGACACCTACCACCTCATCCGAGCCGGGCTCGCCGGGGACGACCGCCGCGACATCCCCGCCACCGTCCGCGACCATCCCCGCGTCTTCGCCACCCTCACCGCCCCCTCGTTCGGTCGCGTCCACAACCGACCCGACCGGGGCGTCTGCCACTGCGGCACCCGCCACGCCGCCGACGATCCCGCCCTCGGCACGGCCCTCGATCCGGAGACGTACGACTACGCGGGCGCGGTGCTGTTCAACAACCACGCCGGACAGCTCTGGCAGCGCTTCACCAACCGGCTGCGCCGGGAGGTCGCCGCCCGCGCCGGCCTCTCTCAGCGGGAGTTGAAAGAGTCCGCCCGGCTGTCGTACGGCAAGGTCGCGGAGTTCCAGAAGCGCGGGGCCCTGCATTTCCATGCTGTGATCCGCGTCGACGGACCGGACGGCCCCGGCACCCCGCCGCCGACCTGGGCCACGGTCGGTCTCCTCTCCGACGCCATCAGTGCTGCCGCCGCGCACTCCTACACCTCGGTCTCCGTCCCGGCCGCCGCCGACCAACCGGCCCGGACCTTCCGCTGGGGCCGACAGCTGGACGTCCGGCCGGTCAAGGCCTTCGGGGACGGCAGCGACATCACCGAACAGGCCGTCGCCTCCTACGTCGCCAAGTACGCCACCAAAGCCGCCGAGAACACCGGCACCCTCGACCGCCGCATCGGTGAGCTGTCCGAACTCGACCGCCACGGCGTGCCCGACCACACCCGTCGCCTGATCGAAGCCTGCAAGTTGCTCGACCCGCTGTATCCGGACCGGCGCCTGTGGGCCTGGGCGCACATGCTCGGCTTCCGCGGCCACTTCTCCTCGAAGTCCCGCCGCTACTCCACCACGCTCGGCGCTCTCCGCCAGGCCCGCGCCGACTACCGCGCCGCGCAGGAGCAAGCGGCCCTCGGCCTCGACGACCAAGAGCCGGACACCGTCCTGGTCCTGGCCGACTGGCAATACGCCGGCCACGGCCACACCCCCGGCGAATCCGTCCTCGCCGCCACCATCGCCCGCGGCCTCCAACTCAACCGTGAAACCGCCCGCGAAGCCCTGCGAGACCTGGCCCTGGAAGGAGCTACCGCATGACCGTCCGCACGCTTCCCGAGCGGTACCTGACCCCGGCCGACGTCGCCGAGCTGCTCGGCGTTCCGGTCGAGACCCTGTACCAATGGCGGCGGAAGCGCACAGGCCCTCCGGCCTTCCGCGTCGGCCGGCACCTTCGCTACGACCCCGTCCGGCTTCGCCAGTGGGTCGACGGTCTGACCGAGGTGGCCGCCTGATGCCCGGCCACGTGCAGGATCGCTGGTACAAGGCAGAGGCCGGTCTGGACGGCAAGCCGGTGAAGGTGAAGACCGACCGCTACGGCAGCGGCCTCCGCTACCGGGCCCGGTACGTCGGGCCGGACGGCACCGAGAAGAACCGCTCTTTCCCCGACCGTCAGAAGCGCAAGGCGGAGGAGTGGCTGGCCGAGACGGCCGCCGACATGTCCCGCGGTCAGTACGTCGACCCGAAGGCCGCCCGCATGACTTTCCAGCAGTACGCGGAGCGCTGGATCACCGGGCAGACGACCGACCTGAACACGCGCATCGGAGTGGAGACCCGGCTCCGGTTGCACGCCTTCCCCCGCATCGGGGCGCGTCCGCTCGGCTCCTTCCGCCCAGTCCATATCCGCGAGTTCGTGCGCGACCTGGAGAACGACTCGATAGGCGGCACCTACGCCCGCAACATCTACGCCAACGTCCGCGCGGTGCTGTCGGCCGCCGTGGACGACGGCCACCTCGCCCGGAATCCGTGCTCGGCGGCATCCGTCCGCCCGCCGGCCGTCTCGGCCGCCCGGGTCGTGCCGTGGCTCCCGTCCCAAGTACGTGCGGTCCGCGATGCTCTGCCCGAGCGGTACCAGGCCATGGTCTCCGTGGGCAGCGGCTGCGGTCTCCGGCAGGGCGAGATCATCGGTCTGTCGGAGGACGCCGTGCAGCTCGACGGCGACACGCTGCGGGTCACCACTCAGGTCAAACTGATTCGGGGTGTCGCGGTCTTCGCCCCGCCCAAGGGCAACAAGGAGCGGGACGTACCGCTGCCATCCTCGGTGGCCTCCGCCCTGCGCCGGCACATGAAGAATCACCCGCCCGTGGGCATCAAACTGCCGTGGGGCAGGCCGGACGGCCCGCTCACTGAGCGGCGCCTCATCTTCACCAACACGGCCGACGGAATCGTCTGGCGAAGCAACTTCAACATCCAGGAGTGGAAGCCCGCCCTCGCGGCGGCCGGCCTCATCCCGACGCCGGAACCCGGTAAGCCGTACGCCTCCGCCCGGCAGCACGGGATGCACGCCCTTCGTCACTTCTACGCCTCGGTCCTCCTGGACGCCGGCGAGAGCATCAAGGCCGTGAGCGAGTACCTCGGCCATGCCGATCCGGCGATGACGCTGCGGGTGTACGCCCACCTGATGCCCAGCAGCAGCGAGCGGGCCCGCCGGGCCCTGGACGACGTCTTCGGCACGGCCCAGGAGCGCTGACGGCCCAGAGACGGCCCGGCGGACATAAGACGGCCCCCTACTGGCGACAGCATCGCTGGTAGGGGGCTTCTTCGTACCCGGATCACATCAGTTCTCCGGGTGCAGGCATAACACGTCCAGTGTCGCAGATCATCACCGGGACCCCAGGCCGGAGCGGGGTGGGGGTGGTCACCCGTGGGTGCTGACTGTCAGCGTCGGTCGACCTCGGACGGCCCAGGGGTGCGTGCTCTGCGGGTGGGATGATCTCTCCGGAAGGGTGCGAGTGGACATGCTGGAGCTGATGGAGTGGCTGGCCGATCGCGGAGTCACGACCGTCTTCAAGGTCGACGGTGACCGCATGGTTGAGCGGCGGACAGCATGGATGGTCATCGCCAGCGGTGGGCCGCTCGGCGAGGACTCGTTCTTCCGTGCCGACCTGGCCACGGCAGACGCATGCCTCGACTCGTTGCTCGCCCATCTGGAGAGCAAGGGCCTGTCGCCGTTCACATGATCAGGATGTATCGCCAGGGCCGCTGCTGCCGCTCGTGGCTCCGGCGAGTACAGCGCACTCTCTCGCCGGAGCAGGCCGTCCATGAGCGGAAGGACTCCCCGTCCTCCAAGGAACTGTCCGCTACGAGCCGGGCAGCGAGGTCCACAACGCGGTCAGCAAGGCACGAACGTACGTAGGTGCGGATGTCGGGCGGACGCGCAGCCGTCTTGGTGTCAGCTCCTGATCATCCGGTCAGCGGGAGTGCCCGTGCTTGTGCAGTGCCGCGCCGGCGCGGAACCGCACACGTCCGCAGCGTTTCTTCTCCTCATCCGACGCGTCCCCAGGGCAGCAGCAGTGGCTGGACAGCTTTCGCAGATCGTCGGGGTCCAGCCATAGAGGACTCGGCCCTTGGCCGCTTCCGTCGACGGGTCGGTCCAGTTCATGGCGGGACCATACCGAGCAGGTCGTTGCCGGTCTCGTGCATCAGCAGGACCTCCCCGGCCTCATCGCGCGCCACGGCGCTCACAGAGGGAACGAGGCTGCCCGACGCCGGGACCCGGGAAGCCGAACGCCTCAGCCCGGCAGCATGGGATGCATGCGTGTGATCCTCCTCCACAAGCTGCGCCGGAACGGCTGGAGGTTCCCCCGGGCGGCGCTCATCGTCGACGAGGGCGGGCGTCGTCACCGTCCGGGTGAGCGCCGGCCGTACCTGTGAGGTGCGGCGACGGTCACGAAGCCCTGTTCCTCCCTCCCCTTACCAGGTCACGGGCAGGGTTCTCGGGCCCCGGATCAGGCCCTGGCGCTGGAACTCGACCTCCTCCGGGGGCACTGCCAGCCGGATGCCGGGGAAGCGGGTGAGGACCGTGCCGATCGCCACCTCCGCCTCCATACGGGCCATGACGGCCGCCAGGCAGTGGTGCGGGCCGTGACCGAAGGCCAGGTGGGCCCGGTTCTCGCGGTCGAAGTCCAGGACGTCGGGGTCGGGGAAGACCTCCGGGTCGCGGTTGGCGGCGACGTACGCGTTGTAGACGACCTCACCGGCCCGGATCAGCCGGCCGCCGACGGTGACGTCCTCGACGGCGACCCGGGGGATGCCGACGCCGTTGCGGTGCGGGACGTAGCGGAACAGCTCGTCCACGGCCCGGGGCAGCAGCTCGGGCTCGCGGCGCAGCCGGTCCATGTGGCCGGGGTGGGTGAGCAGCGCGTACATCATCGAGCCGCTGTTGTTGCGGACGGCGTGGCCGCCGCTGACCTGCACGGCGGTGGCGAGGGAGATCGCCTCGTCGTCGGTGATCTCGCCCGCCGCGACGGCCTGGGCCAGTACCCCGGCGAGGTCCTCCCGGGGCTCGGCACGGCGGTGCCGGAGCAGTTCGGCGATGCGGGCGCGGTTGGCCCGGGCCACCTGTCCGGCGCGCTTCTCGGACTCGGCGCCCGCGGACAGCAGGGCCTCGCCCGTCTCCGCCCAGCGGTGCCAGTCCTTCTCGTCCACGCCGAGGAAGTCGCGGATCACGGCGATCGGGAAGGGGCCGTGCAGGTGTTCCATGAGGTCGGCCGGCGCGCCGGCGCCTTCCATCCCGTCGAGCAGTTCGGCGGCCCGGCGCTCGGCCAGTGGGCGCAGCCGCTGCATGCTCCTGCCGGTGAACGCGCGGGCGACCACCCGGCGCAGCCGGGTGTGCCGGGGCGGGTCGATGTACTGCAGGCCCGCCGTCTGCGAGGCCACCGGCGCCGGGCGCATGCTGGTGACATCGCGGCCGACGACCTGTTCCCGGGAGAAACGCGGGTCGGAGGTGACGAAACGGATGTCCTCGTACCGGGTGACCAGCCAGGCGTGGCCCTCCCCGTACGGCAGCCTGATCCGGGTGACCGGCTCGTCGCGCAGCATCTCGTCCAGGAACGGGTCGGGGTCGAGTGCGGGCAGGTCGTCGACGGGCCAGAACCTCACCCGCGGCGGAGAGGGGGCGGGGGACGGGACGGGGGCTGGGTCGAGGGGCATCGGACACACTCCCTGCTGCGTGGCCGGGCGGCGGGAAAACGCCGTCCTGCGAGGGAGTCTGCCGCGCGCGGGGCCCACCCGCCGACTCGTGCTGCGGCATCCGGGTGCGGCCCTCCTCCGGACCGGTCACGTCCAAGACGTGCCGACGGGCCCCCGTCCTGTGTCCGGACGGGGACCCGGAAGTCGTACGATGCCCGGCTCGGCCGTCTCAGCCGCCGCCGACGAAGACCACCATCAGCAGCCACACCACCGGAGCCGTGGGCAGCAGGGAGTCCAGACGGTCCATGATGCCGCCGTGCCCGGGGAGCAGGGTGCCCATGTCCTTGATGCCCAGATCCCGCTTGATCATCGACTCGCCGAGATCGCCCAGCGTGGCGCTGGCCGCGACCGCGAGGCCCAGCAGCAGGCCCTGCCACCAGGCTCCGTCGTCGATCAGGAAATGCATGCACAGCGCGCCCGCGACCATCGCGAACAGCACGGCGCCCAGCAGGCCCTCACGGGTCTTGCCGGGACTGATGCGCGGGGCGAGCCGGTTCTTGCCGAAGCGCCAGCCGACCGCGTAGGCGCCGGTGTCGCTGACGACCGTCAGCAGCAGGAAGGTCAGGACGCGCCAGGGTCCGTCGTCGGCGGTGAGCATCATCGCGACGAACGTGGCCAGGAAGGGCACGTAGAACGCCGCGAACACGCCGGCCGTGACGTCCCTGAGGTAGCCCTCTGGTGGTTCCGTCATGCGCCAGACCAGCACGGCCAGGGCGGTCAGGGCCATGGCGACCCACGCGCCCTCGGCACCGCGCACGTATCCGGCGACGACCATCGCCGCGCCGCCGACCGCCAGCGGCACGAGCGGCGCCTTGATGTCCTTGCGTTCCTGGAGTCTGCTCGTCAGTTCCCACAGACCGACGACGACGGCGACCGCTATGACGCCGATGAACACGGCCTTGACGATGAACAGCGAGGCGATGATCACCACACCGAGCCCGACACCGACCCCTATGGCCGCGCTCAGGTCACGGCCCGCGCTCTTCTTCTGCGGCGCCGGCGGCGGGGGCTGCGGGGCGTCGGGCATGGGCTCCGGGTCCTGGGTCTCGGCCGGGAGTCCCCCGGTCTGGAACGTCTCGTTCTGGAAGGTTTCGTTCCGGAATCTGTCGTCCGGGAGGGCCTCGCCGGGGAACGACTCGCTCTGGAACGGCTCGCTCTGGAACAGGGGGCCGCTCAGCCGAGCGGCCCCCCGGTCGTCGTCCTGGTCCCCGCCGTACGCGGGTACGTCGGGCACGATGGGCATGGGGCGAGTCTGCTGCGCCTCAGGCGCATCGTACGCGGGACCCGCCGGGACGGCCCCCGGGGCAGGCTGGGCGGACCCGCCGACGGCGGGCCCCCAGTACCCGGCCTGTCCCGCCGACGGCGGCGCCCCCCAGGAAGAGTCGTTCATCAGACTTCGAGCAGCTCCGCTTCCTTGTGCTTGAGGAGCTCGTCCACCTGGGCGACGTACTTGGCCGTCAGGTCGTCGAGTTCCTTCTCCGCACGGCGGCCCTCGTCCTCACCGATCTCGCCGTCCTTGACGAACTTGTCGATGGCGTCCTTGGCCTTGCGGCGCACGGAGCGGATGGAGACCTTCGCGTCCTCACCCTTGCTCTTGGCGACCTTGATGTACTCGCGGCGCCGTTCCTCGGTCAGCTCGGGGAACACCACACGGATGATGTTGCCGTCGTTGCTGGGGTTGACGCCCAGGTCCGAGTCGCGGATGGCCTGCTCGATGTTGCGCAGCGCGCTCTTGTCGAACGGCGTCACGACCGCCATGCGCGGCTCCGGCACCGAGAACGAGGCCAGCTGGTTGATCGGCGTCGGGGCCCCGTAGTAGTCGGCCACGATCTTGTTGAACATCGCCGGGTGCGCTCGGCCGGTGCGGATCGCGGCGAAGTCCTCCTTGGCGACCACGACGGCCTTCTCCATCTTCTCCTCGGCCTCGAGGAGGGTCTCTTCGATCACCACTTGCTCCTGCGTGTCTTGAGTAAGGCCCGGCTGCGGTTCCTCGTCGAGGCGGCGGCCGGCTGCGTCGCGTCTTCTTCCTGCACGGTTCCCGACCGGCAGGACATTGTCCATCCCCCGGCCGGGGTGCGTCCCGTCCGTCCCCCGGACAGGTGGCACGCCCCGGGCGACGGGGTGTGCCGGTCAGTCCCGGTTATCCTGCTCGCCCACCAGCGTGCCGATCTTCTCACCCTTGACGGCGCGGGCGATATTGCCCTCGGCGAGAAGCTCGAAGACGAGGATCGGCAGCTTGTTGTCGCGGCACAGGGTGATGGCGGTGGCGTCCGCGACCTTGAGGTCCCGGGTGATGACCTCGCCGTAGCCGAGGGCGTCGAACTTGACGGCGTCGGGGTTGGTCTTGGGGTCGGAGTCGTAGACCCCGTCCACGCCGTTCTTGCCCATGAGCAGCGCCTCGGCGTCGATCTCCAGGGCGCGCTGGGCGGCGGTGGTGTCGGTCGAGAAGTACGGCATGCCCATGCCGGCGCCGAAGATGACCACGCGGCCCTTCTCCAGGTGGCGCACGGCACGCAGCGGGATGTACGGCTCGGCGACCTGCCCCATGGTGATGGCGGTCTGCACGCGGGACTGGATGCCCTCCTTCTCCAGGAAGTCCTGGAGGGCGAGGCAGTTCATCACGGTGCCGAGCATGCCCATGTAGTCGGAGCGGGCACGGTCCATGCCGCGCTGCTGGAGTTCGGCGCCGCGGAAGAAGTTGCCGCCGCCGATGACGACCGCGACCTGCGCGCCGTCGCGCACGACGGCGGCGATCTCGCGGGCGATCTTGTGCACCACGTCGGGGTCGACGCCCAGGCCCCCGCCACCGGAGAAGGCCTCTCCGGACAGCTTCAGCAGAAACCGGCCGTGTACTTTGCCGTCGTCGCTCTTCTGGGCCTTGGTGGTCATGGGGGATCCCGCCTCTTTCACGTGGTGCACATACGAAGAAGGCCATTGCCGATGGGGGTGCTTTTCGCTCCCATGCGCGGCAATGGCCTCCTCGTCAGATCTGCTGCCGTCCGCCTCACGCCGGGGTGTGGCGGTGTGCGCGGACGACTGCGGTCGACCCTATCGGGATCTCTCCGGGATTCTCCCCGGGGATTCCCCCGCGGGCCGGGTGTCGCTCGCGGTCCGGACTCAGATGCCGACCTTGATGCGCGAGAAGCGCTTCAGGGTGACACCGGCCTCGTCCAGTACCTTCTGGACCGACTTCTTGTTGTCGAGCGCGTACGGCTGGCCGAGCAGCGTGGCGTCCTTGAAGAAGCCGTTCAGACGACCCTCGACGATCTTGGCGATCGCGGCCTCGGGCTTGCCCTCGGCGCGGGTGGTCTCCTCGGCGATGCGGCGCTCGGACTCGACGACCTCGGCCGGGATCTCGTCCTTGGAGAGGTACTTCGGCGCGAAGGCGGCGATGTGCTGGGCGACGCCCTTGGCGACCTCGGCGTTCGGCTTGTCGAACTCGACCAGGACACCGATCTGCGGGGGCAGGTCGGGCATGGTGCGGTGCATGTAAGCGGTGACGTAGCCGTCGGCGAACTGCGCGAAGCGGTCCAGGACGATCTTCTCGCCGAGGTTGGCGTTGGCCTCGTCCACGAACGCCTGGACGGTCTTGCCGGCCTCGATCTCGGAGGCGAGCAGCGCCTCGAGGTCGGCCGGGTTCGTCTTGGCGACGTGCTCGGCGATGGCGTTGGCCACGGCCTGGAACTTCTCGCCCTTGGCGACGAAGTCCGTCTCGCACTTCAGCTCGACCAGGACGCCGGAGGAGTTGTCGCCGGCGATGATGGAGACCACGGCGCCGTTCTCGGCGGAGCGGCCCTCGCGCTTGGCGACGCCCTTCTGGCCCTTGATGCGGAGCGCCTCGACGGCCTTGTCGACGCTGCCCTCGGCCTCGTCCAGTGCCTTCTTGCAGTCCATCATGCCGGCGCCGGTCAGCTCACGGAGCTTCTTGACGTCGGCGGCGGTGTAGTTCGCCATGAGTCTGTGAGTCTTTCTCGAAGTCTGGAAGATCTTCAGATCCGCACGGTCTGCGATCCACATCCACAGGTGAACGCGGGCCGCGTACATGGTGCCGACCTACGGGTGAACAGCGGAGGCGGACTTCATCGCGCCGGAGGCGCTATGGGATGCAGTACCGCCCCCGCTGTCGAACGCTGACGGACCGGCGTCAGGCCTGCTCGCCCTCGGCGGCCTTCTCGTCCTCGGCCGGAGCCTCGGCCTCGGCAGCCGGAGCTGCTTCGGCGGACTCGGCGGCCGGAGCCTCGGCCTCGGCGGCCGGGGCGGCCTCCGCGGCCGGAGCCTCGTCCTTCTTCTCACCCTCGAGCAGGTCGCGCTCCCACTCGGCGAGCGGCTCGCCCGCGGCCTTCTCGCCCTTGTCACCGGTGGCGACGCCGGAACGGGAGATGAGGCCCTCGGCGACGGCGTCGGCGATCACACGGGTGAGCAGGGTGACGGAACGGATCGCGTCGTCGTTGCCCGGGATCTTGTAGTCGACCTCGTCGGGGTCGCAGTTGGTGTCGAGGATCGCGACGACCGGAATGTTCAGCTTCCGGGCCTCACCGACGGCGATGTGCTCCTTCTTGGTGTCCACGATCCAGACGGCGCTGGGCACCTTGGACATCTCGCGGATACCACCGAGGGTCTTCTCCAGCTTGGCCTTCTCGCGCGAGAGGACCAGCAGCTCCTTCTTGGTCAGACCGGAGGCCGCGACGTCCTCGAAGTCGATCTGCTCAAGTTCCTTCAGGCGCTGAAGACGCTTGTAGACGGTCGAGAAGTTGGTGAGCATGCCGCCCAGCCAGCGCTGGTTGACGTAGGGCATGCCGACGCGGGTCGCCTGCTCGGCGATGGCCTCCTGCGCCTGCTTCTTCGTGCCGACGAACATGACCGTGCCGCCGTGGGCGACGGTCTCCTTGACGAACTCGTAGGCGCGGTCGATGTACGACAGCGACTGGAGCAGGTCGATGATGTAGATGCCGTTGCGCTCGGTGAAGATGAAGCGCTTCATCTTCGGGTTCCAGCGACGGGTCTGGTGACCGAAGTGGACGCCGCTTTCCAGCAGCTCCCGCATCGTGACGACGGCCATGGCCGTTCTCCTTGGTGTTCTCGGTTGTGCCGCGTCCGCCGGACGGCGGTCGCGCCTGACGCCCGCGATGCGCCTTGCCGCGAAGGACCGAGAGGCGCTTGGTACGAACCCTTGACGGGTGCCGTGCCGGGGCGTGCGAAGTCGACCCGGTGACCCGGATCGCCATGAGAAGTGTACGGGACCGGCGGGCCACCGGGTGACGCCGCTGTCCACAACCGGGGAGTGGTCCACAGGGCCCGGCGGGGACCGCGGCGGACGCGGCACGGTTCTCGCATGCGACGAGTGATGCGATGCGTGGCGCTGTGGGCGGTTCTGCTGTGCGGGTCGGTGACGGCCGCGCTGTCCGTGCCGGCGTGGGCGGGCGACCCACCGGCTCCGCCGCCCGCGCCGGCTCCGGCGCCCCGGACCCCGGTCCCGGCCGTGGGCCGCACCTGGCCGGTGGGTGTACGGCCGACGGTGGTACGCGGCTGGAAACCGCCGGCCACGGTGTACGGCCCCGGGCACCGTGGAGTGGATCTGGCCGCGCCGGCCGGCGCCCCGGTACGCGCGGTGGCCCCGGGGCGGGTGTCCTTCGCGGGCCGGGTGGCCGGGCGGGGCGTGGTGTCGGTGGAGCTGACGGGAACGGATTTGAGGATCACGTACGAGCCGGTGCGTCCTTCGGTGCGGAAGGGGGACGAGGTGGAGGCGGGCGGGGTGGTCGGGACGGTGGAGCCGACGGGCTCGCACTGCGCGCGGACGGCATGCGTGCACTGGGGCGCGCTGAGAGGCGGGACCTATGTGGACCCTCTGTCCCTGCTGCCCCCGTGGCTGCTGCGCAGAGGCCCGTCGAGACTGCTGCCGGTCCTGGGCGTACCACTGCCCGTGTGACGGGCGACGGACGGGGGCCGGGGAACCGGGGTGATTGCCGCTGCCTGCGGGAGCGGGGTCGTCAAGGCCTGCAGGGTCGGGTTCCACTGTCTGCGGGATCAGGGCCGCCACTGCCTACGGGACCGCGGCCGTCACTGCCTGTGGCACTGGGGCCGTCACTGCCTGCGCGACCGGGCCGTCGCTGTCTGGGGGGTCGGGTGGTCACGGGCTGTGGCACCGGGGCCGTCACTGACAGCGGGGTCGGGGTTTCACGGCCTGCGGGACCAGGGTCGTCACGGCCTGTGGGGCCTGGGGCAGCCGACGCCCACGGAGCCGGCGGAGATCGCCGCCCGGGGAAGTGGGCCGCCGATGCCCGCGGAGCCCCCGGGCGCCGCCGCCTCCGGCGTCGGGTACAGCCGTTGCCCACGGGACCGGCGACCGTCCAGGCCCACCGGCGGCGGGGGCGGGTCAGCCTAGGACGCCGCGCAGGGCCATGGTCACCGCGGCGTCCGTCACCACGGAGGGGTCCTCCGCCGCACCCAGCTCGATCCGCCGGACCGCCGCGTCCACGACTCCCTGCAGCAGCATCGCCGCCAGCCGGGGCTGTCCGTGCCCCAGCTCCCCCAGCACCTCGACGATCATCGCGACCAGCCCACCGTGGGCCGCGCGGATCTTCTCCCGGGCCCCGGCGTCCAGCTCACTGGCGGAGATGGCCACGACCGCCCGGTGCCGCCGGTCGCCGACCAGGGCGAGCTGCCGGCGGACATAGGCCTCGACCTTGCCCTCGGGCGACTCGGCGCACTCCATCGCCGCCGCGACCTCCGCCGCCCATACCGGGAAGTCGGCCTCGCACAGCTCCTCCACCACGGCCGCCCGGGACCGGAAGTACTCGTACACCGACGACCGCGCGAGCCCGGTCCGTTCGGCCAGCGCGGGAAAGGTCAACGCCTCCGTCCCGCCCTCGGACAGCAGGGTCCGGGCCGCGTCCAGCAGGGCGGCTCGCTGCATCGACCGGTGCTCGGCCACGGAGGCCGCTCGAATCCTTGGCACGCCGACCACTTTACGGACGCGCCCGGGCGAACGGGAGCGGCTCAGCGCCCGAAGCTCGCCAGCTTCGCCCGCAGCTGGAGCACCGACTTGGTGTGGATCTGGCTGACCCGGCTCTCGGTGACGCCGAGCACGTTGCCGATCTCGGCGAGGGTCAGCCCCTCGTAGTAGTACAGCGTGACCACGGTCTTCTCCCGCTCCGGCAGCGTGTTGATGGCCCGCGCGAGGAACCGCCGCAGCTCCCGGTCCTCGGCCACCTCCACCGGATTGTCGGCGGCAGTGTCCTCCAGCGTGTCCATGAGGCTGAGCCGGTCCCCGCCCTCGCCGCCGACGTGCAGCAGCTCCTCCAGGGCGACCACGTTGGCCAGCGACAACTGGCTGAACACGGCGTGGAGTTCCTCGACCTCCATTCCCAGCTCGGCGGCGACCTCGATCTCCGTCGGCGTCCGCCGCAGCCGCGCCTCCAGGGCGGCGTAGGCGCGCTCGACGTTGCGGGCCTTCTGCCGTACCGAGCGGGGGATCCAGTCCAGCGCCCGCAGTTCGTCGATCATCGCGCCACGGATCCGGGTGATCGCGTACGTCTCGAACTTGATCTCCCGGTCGATGTCGAACTTCTCGATCGCGTCGATCAGCCCGAAGACGCCGGAGGAGACGAAGTCGGCCTGCTCCACGTTGGGCGGCAGGCCGACACTGACCCGGCCCGCGACGTACTTCACGAGCGGCGAGTAGTGCAGGATCAGCTGCTCCCGCAGCCGGTCGTCCCCCGTCGCCTTGTACGACCGCCACAGCTCGTCGAGCGTCGAGGGAGCGGGCGGCCGCACGTTGCCACCGTCGCGGGCGGCTGAGGGGATCGCCGCCCGGTCGGACCCGGAGGTGTGCTGGGGCATTCGTCGCCTTGTGCCGTTCTGCCGTGAAGTGCCGTGACTTACTGCGAGGTGCGAGTAGGTGGGACGAAGTGGGCTGACTGGGTGAGGTGTCGGTCTGGTGCCGGGTTGGCGCGGCCTGCGCCACGTCCTTCGTGAGCGTAGCGTGACTGAGGAGTCGCGGTGTGCGAACAGTGAGGCACCACCCGTGCGCGGGGCGCTCCCGCGAGGCGGGTGACCATGGTCCGCGGCTCGCTGTGCGTGGCCGGCCGCAGGGGCCAACTCCGGGAAACTCCAAAGGCGTCGGGGGTTCCCCCGGACGGCCGAACACGCTCGGTCAGCAGGGACGGTGACCATCCCGGACGGAGCTCATCGCCTGGCGTGTCAACTTCCAGCCATCGCCGTGTCGTTCGACGTATCCAAGTGCTCGGAGTTCGTACAGTCTCGCGATCGCCTCATCCGGTGTCGTACCGGCGCCGAGCGCGATCTCCCCGGCGGGGGCGGCGCGGTTTCCGGGCAGGGCGGCGAGGACGCTCCGGGCAGCCGGCTCCAGCAGGTCGCGCGGCAGGACCGGGCCCCGCCGGGCCGGCGCCAGGTCACCCATGTCGCCCACGAGTTCCACGACGTCCGCGGCGTCGGTGACCAGGGTGGCCTCGTCGCGCAGCAGCTCGTGCACGCCGGCGGAGAGGGCGCTGGTGACCGGGCCGGGCACGCCCATGGTGAACCGGCCGAGGCGCTGCGCGGCCCGCGCGGTGGCCAGCGAGCCGCTGCGGGGGGCGGCCTCCACGACGACGGTGCCCCTGGTCAGAGCGGCGATCACCCGGTTGCGCAGGATGAACCGGCTGGGGGTCGGATGGTCCCCGGGCGGCAACTCGCCCACCAGTAACCCCTGTTCCGCGATCCGGTCGAGCAACGCGGTGTGGCCGCGCGGGTAGGGCCGGTCGACGCCGCAGGCCAGGACGGCGACGGTGGCGCCGCGGGCGGCGAGGGCACCGCGATGGGCGGCGCCGTCGATGCCGTACGCGCCGCCCGACACCACGACCCAGCCGCGCTCGGCGAGGTCCGAGGCGAGGGTGGCCGCCACATGGGTGCCGTATTCGGTGCACGCGCGGGCCCCCACCACGGCGACGGACCGCAGCGCCCACATCCGCAGGTTCGGCCGGCCCCGCACCCACAGCCCGACCGGCCGGGCGTCCCCGAGGTCGTCGAGCTGCCGCGGCCACTCGGCGTCCCCCGGGCACAGGAACCTTGCTCCCGCGGCCCGTGCCAGGCCGAGGTCCCGCTCCGGCCGGGCCCGCTCCGCCCGGGCGAGGAGTCCCGCCCACCGGGTTCCGCTCACTCCCGGCAACGGCTTTCCACCGCAGCGCAGCCGCCGCACCACCTCCCCCACCCCGAACTCCCGCACCCACCGCCCACCGACCTCGTCCCCCGGCTCGACCACCCGCCCGAGAAGAACCCGACCGAGCCGCTCGCCGCCGGGGTTGCCGGCCGCGGTCATGTCAGGGTTCCGATCGCCATCGGGACCCCTCGGGGGACGCCGGTGCGCAGCTGCAGGGCCAGGGCGACGTCGGTCGCGTCCGGCCGGTCGTGGCCGACCAGGTCGGCCACCGTCCAGGCGACGCGCAGGACCCGGTCGATGCCACGGGCGGTGAGCACGCCCCGTTCCAGGCTGCGTTCGGCCTCGTCCATCGCTCCGGAGACGGCCTGGTACCGGCTGCGCAGTTCCCGGCCGGGCACCTCGCCGTTGGTCTGCCACGGGGTGCCGGCGAAGCGGGCCGCGGCCCGCTCCCGGGCCTGCCGTACCCGGTGTGCCACGGTCGCCGTGGACTCGCCCCGGGCGCCGGGCTCGGTGAGCTGGGCCCGGGTGACCGGATCGACCTCGACGCGCAGATCCACCCTGTCCAGGAGCGGTCCGGACAGCCGGGACTGGTAGCGGCGGATCACCGACGGGAGGCACTCGCACAGCGAGTCGCGCAGCGAGAACCGCCCGCAGGGACAGGGGTTGGCCGCCAGCACCATGAGGAATCTGGCCGGGAACCGGACCACGCCGGCGCTGCGCGCGATGACCACGTGCCCCGACTCCAGTGGCTGGCGCAGCGCGTCCAGGGTCTGGCTGCGGAACTCGGGCGCCTCGTCCAGGAACAAGACGCCCCGATGGGCGAGGGAAACCGCTCCCGGGCGCGCGAAGCCCGGTCCGCCGCCGACGAGTGACTGCATCGTGGCCGAGTGGTGGGGCGCGCAGTAGGGCGCGACAGCGATGAGCGGCTTGCCCGGTGGCAGCAGTCCCGCGACCGAGTGCACCGCCGTCACCTCCAGCGACTCCTGCCGGCTGAGCCGGGGAAGGACGGCGGGCAGGCGTTCGGCGAGCATGGTCTTGCCCGCGCCGGGCGGTCCCTCCAGGAACAGGTGGTGACCTCCGGCGGCGGCCACCTCCACGGCGGTGCGTGCGGAGATCTGCCCCACGACGTCCGCCAGGTCGTGGTCCTGGTCGTGCTGCGCGGCGCCGTTGCCGTGCATGCCGGTGGCGGCCCCCGTGCCCGGTACCCGCAGTCCCGCCAGGAGCGGGTCGGGGCGGCCGTGATCCTCCGGTGCCTCGTCGGGGACCGGTTCGTCGGCCAGGACCGCGATGAGCTGCCGCAGGCTGCGCACGCCGAGCACGGACACACCGGGGACGAGCGAGGCCTCGGCAGCGGCGCACTCGGGTACGACCACCTGCTCGTACCCGGCGTCGGCCGCGGCCAGCACGGCGGGCAGGATGCCCCGTACCGGCCGGACCCGGCCGTCCAGGCCCAGCTCTCCGATCATGACGATGTCGGCGAGTACCCGGGGATCGATGCGCTCGGCGGCACCGAGCACCGCGCACGCGACGGCGAGGTCGAAGCCGGAGCCGGCCTTGGGCACCGAGGCCGGACTGAGTCCGACGGTGAGCTTCTTCTGCGGCCACTCGCCCCCCGAGTTCACCACCGCCGCCCGGACCCGGTCCCGGCTTTCCGTCAGGCTCTTGTCCGGGAGGCCTACCAGGGTGAACGCGGCGACGCCGGGTTCGAGGTCGGCCTGGACCTCGACGACCACGCCCTCGACGCCGACCAGGGCCACCGAGCACGTGCGGGCGAACGCCATTCAGGCCACCCCCCGCGCGTGCTCGACGGACGGGGCGCCCCGGCGGGGCAGCACCACGCCGACCAGGTCGATGCGGACGCCGCCCGGCGGGGCCCCGCCGTGGGCCTGGATCCAGTGTTCGGCGAGCCGGCGCAGTCTGGCGGCCTTCTCGGGGGTGACGGCGGCCATCGGATGCTCGTAGCCACCGCCCCTGCGGGTCTTCACCTCGCAGACGACCAGCGCGTCGCCGTCCCGCGCCACGATGTCGATCTCGCCGGACCGTCCGCAGCGCCAGTTGCGCTCCAGGATCGTCATGCCGGTCTCGGCGAGCAGCCGGGCGGCCAGGTCCTCGCCGTACTTGCCGATCGCTTCTCGTGCGTTCATGTCGGCACCACCTCCGGCGCCAACCGTCACGCGTCCCGCCCCCAAGTGTTGATCTTGGTGGATGGATGGGCGGTTGTGGAGAACTTCGTCACCCGAACGGGCGGCGACCAGGGAAACCCCAGGTCATCAGCCGCTCGGGAGTTCCAGATCGCTCTTGTTCAGCTCTTCGATGTTCACGTCCTTGAACGTCAGGACGCGAACCTGCTTGACGAAGCGCGCCGGTCGGTACATGTCCCAGACCCAGGCGTCGGCCATGCTCACTTCGAAAAACACTTCGCCCTGGACCGAGTGCACCTGCATCTCGTAGTCGTTCGTGAGATAGAAGCGCCGCTCGGTCTCGATCACGTATTTGAACAGACCGACGACATCTCGGTACTCCCGGTAGAGCTTCAGCTCCATCTCGGTCTCGTACTTCTCGAGGTCCTCGGCGCTCATGGCATGTTCCCCTTCAGCCGTGCGATCCCACCCATTGTGCGCCAGTCCGGCATTCCCTCAGACGATTTCCGTGTCGAGGGTCACGGGGCTGGCCGGGGGACCTTCGACGAGCAGCGTGCGCAGCAGCTCGGCGAGTCTGGTCGGATACACCGTCTCATGTGCCCGGGTCAGTTCCTGGCACGTCCACCAGCGCGCTCCGGCGACAGTGCGCCGTTCCAGCTCCGTCAACCCGGTCGCCGCGACGGCCGTCCGGGCGGTACGGGCCAGGTAGTACCACTCGTCCTGGTCCCAGCGGCGGCCCGCGAACGGGAACGAGCAGCGGCGCCGCCAGAGGACGGGCCCGAGGTCGACCTCGGTGATGCCGGTCTCCTCGGCGAGTTCCCGCAGTGCGGCCTCCTCGCGTGTCTCGGCGCCCTCCAGGCCGCCGCCGGGCGTGAACCACCAGTCGTCCGCCGGGTCGTCCGGCTCGTGGCCGTGCAGCAGCAGGACGCGGTCCCGTGGATCGAGCAGCACCACCCGGGCCACCTTGCGCAGACCACGCCCGCCCTCGGACGGCTCCTCGCCGCCGTACGGGCCCCCGGCCGGCCGTGTGCTCTCAGCCGGCACCGGTCGTCCCCGGGTGGGCGGTGCGGGCGCGGGAGCGGCCCAGACGACCCGCTATCGGGCCGTAGGCGCCACCGCCGAGGATCAGGACGGCGCCGGCGGCGATCAGCAGCTCGATCGTGCGCAGGGGGCCGGGCGGGGAGAGGGCGCCGAGCGCTTCGAAACCGGTGGGTCGCGCGAGCGTGCCCCTCCAGGGCCAGACGACGGCGTCCACGCGGGCCGAGACGGCGTCGCGGGAGACGGTGCCCCGGGCCGTGTCCGTGAGGTGGGCGGTGGAGTCCAGGGAGCCCTGGCGTTCGTCGCCGAGGAGGAACAGCCGGCCCTCGGGCACGGTCACCTCGGGAACGTCCTTGCTCTCGGCCAGGCTGCCCTCGGGCAGGTAGGGCTCGTCGATCTGCTTGCCGTTGACCGTCAGCTTGCCGTGGGTGCAGCAGGAGACGGTGTCGCCGCCGACGGCGACCACGCGCTTGACCACCTTCGCGTTGTCGACCCAGCTCTTGTCCTCGAAGACGACGACGTCACCGCGTCGCACCTCGTCCCCGTCGACGCGCTGGGCCATGACCCGGTCACCGGCGTCGATGGTGGGGGTCATGGAGCTGGTGGGCACGGTGTAGGGCCGGTAGGCCACCGCCCCCCACGCGAAGCCGCCGAGGAACAGCACCACACCCAGCGCCACGGCCAGCCCGGACAGCCGCTGCCCGACCCGGCCGCCGCCGGCCCGGGCCGTGCCGGTGCCACCGCGCTGCGGGGCCGTACGCGTCATGCTCTCGCCACCCATGGACCCGCACCCTACCCGGCGGTACCGAACAGGAGCAGCCCCTGTTTCCCGGCCGGGGTCAGCGCTGCCCGGAGGAGGACTTCCGCGTGGTCCCGGTCTCCGGCCGGTTCGCGCGCCGGCGCCGCCACACGGCCACCGGCAGCACCGCGGCGACGGCCGCGCCCTGCGGGGCCACCGTCAGGGACGAGGCGGCGGAGGACTGCCGGTCCAGGCCGGGCTGGTCGAAGGTGTCCGGGACCGGCAGGGTGCCCCAGCGGTTGATCGGCCAGGCCTTGACGATGGCGCGGCCGACGGCCTTGTCGACGGGGACCATGCCGTGGTTCTTGTCGGACTGGTTGTAGCGCGAGTCACGCGAGTTCTGGCGGTGGTCGCCCATCACCCAGATGTAGCCCTTGGGGACCTTCACCTTGAACTGGCCGCCCAGGTCGTCCACGGTGCACGGGGTGTTGCCCGGGTAGACGTAGGGCTCGTTCAGCGCCTTGCCGTTGACCTTCAGCGGCCCGCTGCCCTTGCACTCGACCGTGTCGCCGCCGACCCCGATCACGCGCTTGATGAGGTCCTTCTCCTCCGCCGACGGCATCAGGCCGATCCAGCTGAGGACCTTCTGCACCGGGTTCGGGTTCGGTGTCGGCTCGCCCGCCAGCCAGTTGTCCGGATCGTGGAAGACGACGACCTCGCCGCGCTCGGGCTCGGAGCCGAACCACGGGGTGAGCTTGTCGACGAGGACGCGGTCACCCTGCTGGAGGGTGTTCTGCATCGAGTCCGACGGGATCGAGAACGCCTGCACCAGGAAGGTCTTGATCAGCAGCGCCAGGACCAGCGCGATGCCGATCAGGAGCGGGAGTTCCTTCCAGAACGAGCGCGGCTTTCCCGGCCGGCGGGCCGAACCGGCCGTGCCCGCGTCGCCGGCGCCGCTGCGCCGCTCGCCCTCCGGTGTGCCCTGCTCGCCGGTCGCCGCCTCATTCCCGGAGGTCATGGCGCCGTCCCGGCCGGGGGCGTCCGGTTCCACGGGACGCCCGCGGTTCTCCTCGCCGTCGTGTCCCGACCGTGCGCCAACCGCCACATCCCCCACGCCAACTCCTCACTCTCTGCCGCCGCCTGCCCCGCATACGCCGCAGGCCCACCACTCCCATAACGAGCGGGAGTTCCGCAGGGGTCGGGAGTCGGGTCGTTCCGTTCGGATTGTCCTGGGCAACCCTATGCGACGGCCGGTGAGCCGCGGTCGTCCCCGACACGGAGTCGGTGACACTTGCAAAGGTTTTAGGTTCCTCCAGGCGCGTCCAGTGGCCGAGCGGCCAGCCGATGACCATGGCCCGGCCGACCACCGAGTTCTCGGAGACCGTGCCGCCGTAGGGCGTGTTCTGGTGGAAGCGGGAGTCCGCGGAGTTGCCCCGGTGGTCGCCCATCACCCACAGGCGGCCCTTGGGGACGGTGATGTCGAAGGGCGTGGCGGAGGGCGCGTCCCCCGGGTACAGGTAGTCGCTCTCGGTGAGGGGTGCGCCGTTGACGGTGACGCGGCCCCCGGCGTCACAGCACTTGACGTGGTCCCCACCGACTCCGATGACCCGTTTGATCAGGTCTTTCTCGTTGTCGGAGGGCAGCAGGCCGATGAACGCGAGGCCTTCCTTGAGCTGCTTGACGACGACGGGGTCGTTCTTCTTGGCGGTCTGCTCGTCCTGGAGCCAGCCGCCCGGGTCGTGGAAGACGACGACGTCGCCGCGCTCGGGTCTGGAGCCGAACCACGGGGTGAACTTGTCGACCAGGACGCGGTCGCCGATCCGGATGGTCTGCTCCATGGACCCGGAGGGGATCACGAACGCCTGGACGAGGAAGGTCTTCAGGACGAGCGCTATGAGGACGGCGACACCGACCAGCAGGGGGATCTCCCGGACGGTCGAACGCCTGCGCTTGCGCTTGACCTTGCGCTGGAGTTTCCGCCGTTCCGCGCGCGTGCGGCCACCGCCGGGCGCGGAGGTGCGGCGGGCGCCGGTGGGCAGCAGGTCGTCGGCGGGCGTGCCGGGCACGCCGCGCGGTTTGCCGCGGTTACCCATGGGGGCCTGCCGCGGCGGACACGCGCGCGTAGGCGGACGGCCGGGTCAGGTGCGTCCAGTGGTGGTAGGGCCACACGATCCAGTCGGCCCGGCCGATGACGTCGCCCACGGGGATCATGCCGCCGCCGGGCGAGCCGAGATGGTCGCGGGAGTCACTGGAGTCGCCGCGGTGGTCGCCGAGGACGAACAGACGCCCGACGGGCACGGCGACGTCGAAGGGCACGGCGGAGGGGGCGTCCCCCGGATAGAGGATCGCCGTCTCGTCGACCGGCCGGCCGTTCACCTCGAGCCTTCCCTTCTGGTCGCAGCAGACCACGTGGTCCCCGCCCACTCCGACGACGCGTTTGACGTAGTCGGCGTCCCCGAAATACCCGGTGCCGTCGAACACGATCACGTCGCCGCGACGCGGCTGGGCACCGAAACGGTACGCCAACTTGTTTACGAGAACGCGGTCCCCGATCCTCAAACCCTGCTCCATGGATCCGCTCGGGATCTGGAACGGCTGCATCACGAAGGCGTTGAGGAGCAGCAGGAACGCCAGGCAGACGAAGAGGCCGAGGGTCATCCGGCCGCCCGGGACCCAGTCCGCTGTACGTGCCACCAACGCGAAACGCGACCGGCCCTCCGTACCCGGGGACTCCGGGTGGGAGGGGCGGTCGCGTTCCGTCGGCTGAGCTTCGGTGTCCATCGGGGCCAGATGCTATCCGGCCCCGCTATGACACCGGGGAGGCGCTCACTTGTCGCGCTTCTCCTTGATCTTCGCGGCCTTGCCGCGCAGCTCACGGAGGTAGTACAGCTTGGCGCGGCGCACGTCACCACGGGTGACCAGCTCGATCTTCTCGACGATCGGGGTGTGCACCGGGAAGGTGCGCTCGACGCCGACGGAGAACGAGACCTTGCGGACCGTGAAGGTCTCGCGGACACCGGAACCCTGGCGACGGATCACGACGCCCTTGAACTGCTGCACACGGGAGCGGTTGCCCTCGATGACGCGGACGTGGACGTTGACGGTGTCACCCGGGCGGAAGGCCGGGATGTCGGTGCGCAGCGACGCGCCGTCGACGGTGTCGAGCAGGTGAGACATTGAGTCTGCTTTCTTCGCTGATGCCACAGGTCATCAACGGGAGATAGGTGTACAGGAGGTCTGTCGTGCGGTCGGGCGGGCGTCGTGTCCCCCTGTGGCAGGGGCGCGCGCCGGACGGACGCACAACAGCTGCCTATTCTTCCATGCCCTTCGCCCGGCGCCAAAATCGGCCGTACGGATCACCCTCCGGGTCCGGCTCCCAGCCGAGGACGGAGAGCATTTCCCGGTCCTTCTTGTCGAAGGCCTCCGGGGCGCAGCGCTCGATCAGGTCCGGCCGGTTCTCCGTCGTACGCCGCAGGGCCTCGTCACGGCGCCAGCGGGCGATCTTGCCGTGGTGGCCGCTGAGCAGCACGTCGGGGATCTCCCGGCGGCGCCAGACGGGCGGTTTGGTGTAGACGGGGCCTTCGAGGAGGCCGGCCATCGCACCGGGCGCGAAGGAGTCGTCGCGGTGGGACTCGGCGTTGCCGAGGACGCCGGGCAGCAGCCGGGCCACGGCCTCCGTGATGACGAGGACGGCCGCCTCGCCGCCGGCGAGGACGTAGTCGCCGATGGAGATCTCGTGGACCGGCATGCGGGTCGCGTACTCGTCGATGACCCGCCGGTCGATGCCCTCGTAGCGGGCCGGGGTGAAGACGAGCCAGGGCCGCTCGGACAGTTCGACGGCGAGTTCCTGGGTGAAGGGCCGGCCGCTGGGGGTGGGCACGATGAGCGCCGGCGACCGGGCGCCCTTCTCGTAGCCGTCGGCGAGGACCGTGTCCAGGGCGTCGCCCCAGGGGTCGGTCTTCATGACCATGCCGGGGCCGCCGCCGTACGGGGTGTCGTCGACCGTGTTGTGCCGGTCGTACGTCCAGGCGCGCAGGTCGCGCACGTGGACGTCGAGCTGTCCGCGTGCGCGTGCCTTGCCGACGAGGGAGACGTTCAGCGGTTCCAGGTACTCGGGGAAGATCGTGACGACGTCGAGCCTCATGCCTCTTCTTCCCTGGCGGAGGCGATCTCGGCGCGGTCGTCGATCAGGCCCGGCGGAGGCGCGATGACCGCCTTCTGCTCCTCCAGGTCGATCTCGGTGACGATCTCCTCCACGAAGGGGATCATCACCTCGCTGCCGTCCGGGCGCTCCACGATGAACAGGTCCTGGGAGGGCAGGTGGGAGACCTCGGTGATCCGGCCGACCTCGGTGCCGTCCTCGGTGACCACGTCGAGGTCGATCAGCTGATGGTCGTAGTACTCGTCCTCGCCCTCGGGGAGTTCCTCGGGGTCGATCTCGGCGATCAGCAGGGTGTTGCGCAGGGCCTCGGCGGCGCCGCGGTCGGTGACGCCCTCGAAGCGCAGGAGCAGACGGCCGCTGTGGACGCGCCCGGTGGCGATGGTGAGCGGGCCGGCGGAGGCCGGGTCGGTGGCCAGGACGGCGCCCGGGCCGAGCCGCAGTTCGGGCTCGTCGGTACGTACCTCGACGGTGACCTCGCCCCTGATGCCGTGGGCGCGGCCGATCCGTGCGACTACCAGCTGCACGTGTCCAATTCTCCTGTCATCTTCTGCCTCACACGACTGCGGGCCGGGGACGGCCCAGTGGCCCTCCCCGGCCCGAGCCGGATGCGATAAAGCGTCAGCGGACGTGATCCACGTCGACGAGGTCGACGCGGACACCGCGACCGCCGATCGCGCCCACGACGGTGCGCAGGGCGCGCGCGGTACGGCCGTTACGGCCGATGACCTTGCCGAGGTCGTCCGGGTGGACCCGGACCTCGAGCACACGACCGCGGCGCAGGTCACGCGAGGCGACCTGCACATCGTCAGGGTTGTCGACGATGCCCTTCACGAGGTGCTCAAGCGCCTCTTCGAGCATGCTGCTCAGGCCTCGGTCGACTCGGAGGACTCGGCAGCGGCCTCGTCCTTCTTCTCAGCCTTCTTCTTCTGGGTGATGGCCTCACCCTTGCCCTCGTCGTCGCCGCCGAGAGCCTCGAACGTCGGACGCGCGGCCTTCGGCTCAGCGACGAGGAGCGGCGCGGGAGCCGGCTCGCCCTTGAACTTCTGCCAGTCGCCGGTCTTCTTCAGGATGGCGAGAACGGGCTCGGTCGGCTGAGCGCCGACACCGAGCCAGTACGCCACGCGGTCGGCGTCCACCTCGATGATCGACGGGTGGTAGGTCGGGTGGTACTTGCCGATCTCCTCGATGGCCCGGCCGTCACGGCGGGTACGGGAGTCGGCGACGACGATGCGGTAGTGAGGCGAACGGATCTTGCCCAGACGCTTCAGCTTGATCTTGACTGCCACGGGAGTGGGTTCTCCTGGATTTGACGTGAGTTGGGCACGGCAGGACGCCGCGTGGGGTTGCGGTACCCGAGTGCCCGACGGACGCGTCAGCCGGAGGAGAGAGGGGTCCTGTTCGGCTGTCGAGTACAGCTAGCCATTGTGCCACACCCGGCGGGCCGCCCTCGGCGGCGGGTGCGGGAGGCGGTGCCGCGCAGCCGGCGCGGCACCCGGCGCGGACCTGAGCGTACGGCGGGTGCGCCGTCCGGCGCCGTGCGGGTGGTGTCCGCGCCCGCCCGTGCCGCCCGGGGCTCCCCCCGGCCGGAGGAGCCGGGGGGAGGCACGACTGTCCGCGGGGTGCGAGCCCTCGTCCGGCACCCACGAGATGCCGGTGACCGCGGTTCGTGGCTACGCCGCTCCCACGACCTCCGGGATCCGGAACGGCTTGCCGCAGCCGCCGCAGACGATGGGCGCCTGGGCCAGCACCGAGGGGACGACCCGGACGTTGCGGCCGCAGTCGCACACCGCCTTGACCCGGACGCCACCGCCGGAGGAGCCGTGCCGGGCGGCCGGCCCGCGGAAGGTGCGGGAGGTGTCGGCCGAGGTGGCCACCGTGTGGGCCTTCAGCGCACGCTGGAGCCGCTCGATGGTCGGGCGGTAGCGCCGCTTCGCCTCGGGATTGAGCGTGACCAGCGAGAAACCGCTGCTCGGGTGCGGCTCCTCGGGGTGGTCCAGGCCCAGCTCCTCGGCGATCGCCAGGAAACGACGGTTGTGGTAGCGGCCGGCCCGGGAGGTGTCGCGGATCCCCCGGGCGGCGGCGATGCCGTGGACTGCCTCATGGAGCAGTCGTTCGAAGGAGAGTGCGTGTCCGCACGCGGACGACGACTCTCCGATCAGGGATTCTGGCGCGGCGAGGTCCGGCAGTTCGGGGTGGTACCGCTGAATGTCGGCCCACGCCTGCGCCAGCTCCGCGGCGAGAACAGGGGGTGTCTGTGTCGTGCTCACGTAATGACAACGAGCGGGGGTGCCACTGTGTTCCGATTCCGGGGCATCCCAAATAATTTGCACGTACCCGTCAGTTGGCACTGATGCGCGGAGACGGGGGCGGGTGCGCTGATCTGCGGATAAGCCACGCAGCTCCTACCAAGCCGGTGCGTAGTCCGCGCTACGCCCGAGCCCGTACGCCCTGGCACGCTCCGGGATGGCGGATCCGCAAGAGGTGTTCAGGCCGCTTCCGGCGCTCGCCCTCACCTCGGTCAGCGTCCACGGCGCTCGTGACGTTACCCCGAGCCGTCCGGCCCTCCGGCACCGGCCCGTCCGCCAAGGAACGCACACCGTACGGCCGACCGGACCGCCGGGATGCGAATTCTCGCCACACCGGCGTCCCGGCACCAAACCGGGGTCCTCGACCCCTGGACGCCACCGCGAGCCGGGAGTTACCTGGCATACGTGGGAAGGGCGCGCGCACGGCACACGGGGGCCATGCGACCGGGCGCGACGGCGGACTGTCGGCGGATTGGGGCGCTTACCTATGACACCTACGCTCGTGCGGCAGCACGTGTCTCACGCGGTCTCCGCACCGCGCGCGGACCGGAGCGCACGCGCGCGTGACTGGTCCGAGATCCAGGAGCGGATGCTCGTACCCCTGTACGAAACCGTGTACGACCGACTCGACGTGGGCCCCGCCACCCGGCTGCTGGGCCTGCGCTGCGGGGCCGGACTGGCCCTGCTGATGGCGGCCGCCAGGGGCGCCGCGGTCACGGGCGCCGACCCCGCGTCCCCCGAACGGCTCGCCCTGGCACGCGATCGTCTGCTGCCGGCCCTCCCGCCCGGCAGACGGAGCGGCCCGCCCGGCACGCACGCGCGCACGGCCGCGCGCCTCCTCGACGGCCCGCCCTGGGACACGGCCGGCACCGAGGCCGCCGGGTACACCGTGATCACTGTCCTGGAGCCGATCGGCGGCCTCGCGGGCGACGCCGAGGGGCTCGGCGACCTCCTCGCCGCGGCGGTGCCGCTGGCCGGGCGCGGGGCCGCCGTGGTGCTGGCCGGCTGGGGTCCGCCGGAGCGCTGCGCCACCTCCTCGGTGCTGCGGGCGGCCGCGGAACCGGCCGATCCGCCGCGCGGCGCGGGCCGCTGGCGGCCGGCCCGGCGGGACGACCTTGAGGAGACCGCCCAGCGGGCCGGGTTACGGCCGGACGGCTCGGGACGGGTCGCCTGCCCGTTCGGGTACGCCGACCTCGACAGCGCCGTCCGAGGTCTGCTGTCGACGGGCCTGTTCGACGCGGCGATCGCGGCGACCGACGCCAGGCAGGTGGACAAGGAGCTGACGGAGGCCCTGCATCCGCACCGCCGCCCGGACGGCACGGTGTGGATGCCGAACGTCTTCCGCTACCTCGTCGCCCGCGTGCCCTGAGGGCCGTCCCGATGAACTCGGCGGCGGAGACGGAGAAGAACCGCACGCCGCTCGGCGGCCTGCGGCACGGGCCCCGCACCGGCATGCGCCGGGGGCGCCCCCGGAAGGGCGCCCCCGGCGACATACGGACCCTGCCGGTCCACGGGCGTGGTCAGCCCATGAACTTCTTGAAGTCGTCCGGCAGCTCGAAGTCCTGGCCGGCCTGCTGGCCCGGCAGCCCGAACGCGCCCCCGTTCTGCGCGGCGGCCTCGCGGCGCTGGGCCGCCTCCAGCTCCTGCTGCTTGCGCTTCATCGGGTTGCCGGAGCGCTGCTTGCCCTTGGTCTTCTTCTGCTGCTTCTTCTGCCGGCCGGGGCCGCCGCCCATGCCCGGGATCCCCGGCATGCCCGGCATGCCGCCGCCCTGGGCCATGCGGGACATCATCTTGCGGGCCTCGAAGAACCGCTCGACCAGGTTCTTCACCGCGCTGACCTCGACACCCGACCCCTTGGCGATACGGGCGCGGCGGGAGCCGTTGATGATCGTCGGCTCCTGGCGCTCGGCCGGGGTCATCGACTTGATGATCGCGGCGGTGCGGTCGACGTCCCGCTCGTCCAGGTTGTTGATCTGGTCCTTGATCTGGCCCATGCCGGGGAGCATGCCGAGCAGCTTGCTGATGCTGCCCATCTTCCTGACCTGTTCCATCTGGGACAGGAAGTCGTCCAGGGTGAAGTCCTGGCCCTTCCTGGACGCCAGCTTCGAGGCCATCTTCTGGGCCTCTTCCTGGCTGAACGTCTTCTCCGCCTGCTCGATCAGGGTGAGCAGGTCACCCATGTCGAGGATGCGGGAGGCCATCCGGTCCGGGTGGAACGCGTCGAACTCGTCCAGCTTCTCGCCGTTCGACGCGAACATGATCGGCTTGCCGGTGATCTGCCGGATCGACAGGGCCGCGCCACCGCGGGCGTCGCCGTCGAGCTTGGAGAGGACCACGCCGTCGAAGCCGACGCCGTCGCGGAAGGCCTCGGCGGTGTTGACGGCGTCCTGACCGATCATGGCGTCGACCACGAACAGGATCTCGTCCGGGGAGACCGCGTCCCGGATGTCCGCGGCCTGCTGCATCATGTCGGCGTCGATGCCGAGGCGGCCGGCGGTGTCGACGATCACGATGTCGTGGACCTTGGACTTCGCGAACTCGATGGAGTCCTTGGCGACCTTGACCGGGTCACCGACGCCGTTGCCCGGCTCGGGGGCGTACACCGCGACACCGGCGCGCTCGGCGACGACGCTCAGCTGGTTGACGGCGTTGGGGCGCTGGAGGTCACAGGCGACCAGCAGCGGGGAGTGGCCCTGCTCCTTCAGCCACCGGCCGAGCTTGCCCGCGAGGGTGGTCTTGCCGGCGCCCTGGAGACCGGCCAGCATGATCACGGTGGGCGGCTGCTTGGCGAAGCGCAGGCGGCGGGTCTCGCCACCGAGGATGGTGACCAGTTCCTCGTTGACGATCTTGAGGACCTGCTGCGCGGGGTTCAGCGCCCGGGAGACCTCGGCACCGAGCGCGCGCTCCTTGACGTTCTTGATGAACGACCGCACGACGGGCAGCGCCACGTCCGCTTCGAGAAGCGCGATACGGATCTCACGTGCCGTGGCGTCGATGTCCGCCTCGGAGAGCCGTCCCTTGCCGCGCAGGTTCTTGAAAGTCGCTGACAGGCGATCGGAGAGAGTGTCGAACACGGCGCTCGCGGTCCTCGGGGTCGGTGACGGTCTTCTGGGAATCGCCCTCCAGGGTATCCCGGCGCCGGGGGCACCGGGGCAGGGTCATCCTCGCAGCGTCTCCTCCAGTGCCCCGGCCGTCGACGTGGCGTCCTCGGCGGGCAGGGGCGCGCCCGTGCCCGTGGTGACGTAGAACGCGTCCACCGCGTTGGAACCCAGCGTGCTGACGTGCATGCTCCGCACCCGTACGCCCGCCTTCTCCAGGGCCATGCCGATGCGGTGCAGCAGGCCCGGCGCGTCCTGGGCGCGGACCTCGATCACCGTGGCGTGGTGGGAGGCCGCCGGGGCCACGGTCACGCGGGGCGGCGGGGCGGTCCAGCCGCGACGGCGGGGGTAGGCCGCGTCGCGTTCGGCGAGGCGGCCGGCGATGTCCAGGGTGCCGTCCAGGGCGCGGACGAGGTCGGCGCGCAGGCGGGTCGCCTGCGGCAGGGAGCCGTACTCGGCGGCGACCCGCCAGTTGAGCAGGAGGACCGAGCCGTCGTCGTCCACGTCGCCGGGCAGGCGCAGGGCCCGCAGTTCCGCGGTGCGGACGGTCAGGCGGTGGACGGCGAGGACACCGGCGACCGCGGGCAGCACGCCGGGCTGGTCGGGAACGGCGATGACGAGTTCGACGCCCAGGGGCTCCGGATCGCCGGACGGTTCCTCGTCCGGTTCGGGGTCCGTCTGGGCGCGCAGGGCGAGGACCGGGCCACCGGTGCGGAAGGCCTCGATGCCGAGGCGTTCCTGCTCGGCGGTGGGCGCGGCGGGCTCCGGCTCGTCGGGGGCGTCCCCGGCGAGGACGGCGCGGACCCGGCGGACCAGGTCGGCGACGAGGGAGCCGCGCCAGGAGGACCACGCGGCCGGGCCGGTCGCGAGGGCATCGGCCTCTGTGAGGGCGTGCAGCAGCTCCAGGGTGCTCTGGGTGCCGACCGCCTCGGCGACCGAGCGGACCGTGGCCGGATCGTCCAGGTCGCGGCGGGTGGCCGTCTCGACCAGCAGGAGGTGGTGCCGCACGAGCGTGGCCAGCGCCGCCACGTCCGCGCGGTCGAAGCCGATCCGCGCGGCGACGTCCCTGGCGATGATCTCGCCGGCCACCGAGTGGTCACCGGGCCAGCCCTTGCCGATGTCGTGCAGCAGGGCGGCGACGAGGAGCAGGTCGGGGCGGCTGACGCGACGGGTGAGCTCGGAGGCGCGGACGGCGGTCTCGATCAGGTGCCGGTCGACGGTCCAGACGTGCACGGCGTTGCGCTGGGGGCGGCAGCGGACCCGTTCCCAGTCGGGGAGCAGGCGGGTGATCAGGCCGTCGGCCTCCAGGGCCTCCCAGACGTCGACCGTCGGGCGGCCGGAGCCGAGGAGGGTGACCAGTTGTTCGCGGGCCTCGGCGGGCCAGGGCGCGGGCAGGGGGCGGACGGTGGCGGCCATGCGCCGTACGGCGTGCGGGGAGAGCGGGAGGCCGGCCTGCGCCGCGGCGGCCGCGGCCCGCAGCGGGAGCACGGGGTCGCGTTCGGGGCGTGCGGTGCGGGCGAGCACCACCTCGCCGTCCTGTTCGACGACGCCCTCGGCGAGCGGGGAGCGTTCGGTGACGGGTTTGCCACCGTCGCCCGCCACCGCCCTGCGGAGGAGGTCGCCGCGGTCCTTCGCCAGTTTCCGCAGGCGCGGCCGGACGGAGCGTGCGCGCAGCACGCGTCCCACTTCGCGCCATGTGACGTCGCTGGCGTACGCGATCACGCGGGCCGCTTCGTAGACCTGCCGCAGCAGGGCGTCGGCGTCGAGCAGTCCCAGTGCGGCGGCCACCTGGTCCTGCTCCTGGAGGGCGAGCCGGTCGGTGGCGCGGCCGGTGGACAGGTGCAGGGCGTCGCGGACGTCGAGGAGGCGGCGGCGGGCCTCGGCCAGACCCTCGCGCGGGGCGTCGGCCAGCCAGGACGCGGCGACGGCGCGCAGCGCGGTGGCGTCGCGGAGACCGCCGCGGGCCTCCTTGAGGTCGGGTTCCAGGAGGTAGCGCAGCTCGCCCTGCCGTTCGGCGCGCTCGGCGCACAGTTCCCGGAGTTCGGGCAGGCGCCTGGGGGCCTGGTTGCGCCACTCGGTCAGGACGGCGGTGCGCAGCCCCGCGGTGAGGCCGAGGTCGCCGGCGAGGTGGCGGGCGTCCAGGAGGCCGAGGTGGACCTTCAGGTCCTCGCCGGCCGTCCTGCGGGCCTCGGCCGGGGTGCGCACCGAGTGGTCCAGGGCGATGCCGAGGTCCCACACCGGGTACCAGAGCCGGTCGGCGAGGGCGGCGACCGCACCGGGGTCGGAGCCGTCGTGCAGCAGCACGAGGTCGAGGTCGCTGCGCGGGGAGAGTTCCCCGCGGCCGTAGCCGCCGACGGCGACGAGCGAGACGCCGCCGAGGCCGCCGGCCGCCGCGGCGAACAGTCCGGCGAGCCAGTCGTCGGTCAGTTCCGCGAGGGCGCTACGGCGCGGCGGCCCGGGCCGCGCCCCCTCACCGAGGAGGTGCAGCCGGGCCGCCGCGTAGCCGCTGGGTCCCGAGTCTTCCGCTTCGTCGCGCACATCCGTACCCGTCACCCGGCGACTCCGTTCTTCCGTCATGTCAGAGCGCGTCCGTGTCAGAGCGCGTCCGGCCCGCGCTCGCCCGTGCGGACCCGTACGGCCGTCTCGACCGGCAGCGACCACACCTTGCCGTCGCCGATCTTGCCCGTACGGGCGGCCTTGACGACGACCTCGATCAGCTGCTCGGCGTCGTCGTCCTCGACGAGCACCTCGATGCGGATCTTGGGGACGAGGTCGACGGTGTACTCGGCGCCGCGGTAGACCTCGGTGTGGCCCCGCTGCCGACCGTAGCCGCTGGCCTCGGTGACCGTCAGTCCGTGGACCCCGAATGCCTGAAGGGCTTCCTTGATCTCGTCGAGCCGGTGGGGCTTGACGACGGCCGTGATGAGCTTCATGCGTCCACCTTCCTGGTCTGCGCGGCGGCCTGGGGGGCGCCGGTCGCGGTGACTCCGCCGCCGGCGCCGCTGAAGTCGTATGCGGTCTCGGCGTGCTCCGCCTGGTCGATGCCGGAGACCTCCTCGTCCTCGGTGACCCGCATGCCGAGGGTCCGGTCGAGGAGGAAGGCGAGGACGGCGGAGACGACCAGGGAGTAGGCGAGGACCGCGAAGACACCGGCGCACTGCTTCCACAGCTGGGTGAACGTGTGGTCGCCGTAGAGGACGCCCGTGGCGGCGGACTGGCCCTTGCCGGTGGCGAAGAAGCCGATGAGCAGCGAGCCGATGATGCCGCCGACCATGTGGACGCCGACGACGTCGAGGGAGTCGTCGAAGCCGAACCGGAACTTCAGGCCGACGGCCGCGGCGCAGGCGACACCGGCGATGGCGCCGACGGCGATCGCGCCGAGCGGGGACACCGCGCCGCCGGAGGGGGTGATGGCGACCAGGCCGGCGACCGCGCCGGAGGCGGCGCCGAGCGTGGTGAAGGCGCCGTGGCGGATCTTCTCGTAGGCGAGCCAGGCCAGCATGGCGGCGGCGGTGGCGACCTGCGTGTTGACGAACATCAGCGCGCCGACGCCGTCGTCGTTGCCGAGCCAGGAGCCCGCGTTGAAGCCGAACCAGCCGAACCAGAGGAGACCGGCGCCGAGCATGACCAGCGGGAGGCTGTGCGGACGCATCGGGTCCCTCTTGAAGCCGACGCGCCTGCCGATGACGAGGATGACTCCGAGGGCCGCCGCGCCGGCGTTGATGTGGACCGCCGTACCGCCCGCGAAGTCGATCACGCCCAGCTTGTAGGCCCAGCCGTCGGCGCCCCAGACCCAGTGGGCGACCGGCACGTAGACGACCGTGACCCACAGGGTGATGAAGAGCGCCCAGGCGGAGAACTTGACGCGGTCGGCGAGGGCGCCGCTGATCAGGGCCGGCGTGATGATCGCGAACATCAGCTGGAAGACCATGAAGACGTAGACCGGGATGGTGTAGCCGTCCCAGAGTTCCGTCAGCCCGATGTTGCTGAGCCCGAACCAGTCGGTGTTCCAGCCGATCAGCTTGTTGCCAGTGCCGAAGGCGAGGGAGAAGCCGTAGAGCACCCAGAGGATGGTGACGATCCCGAGGCTGATGAAGCTCATCATCAGCATGTTCAGGGTGCTCTTGACGCGGACCATGCCTCCGTAGAAGAAGGCCAGGCCCGGCGTCATGAGCATCACCAGGGCGGAACAGATGAGCATGAAGCCGGTGTTGGCGGACGACAGTCTGGGTGCGTCCGCCGCAAGCATGATGGCTGGTGCCATCGGCGTCTCCTCGTCGGTTGGTACGGCCCCGTGCGGGCGGTGCCTGAGCGGTCCGGTCGGTTGAGGGGTGGCCGGTTATGCGCCCTGAGACTGGCGCAGCGCGGTTTCGGTGGAAGCCCCTCGTTGTTTCGCCGGGGTGACGAAGACGCCGTGCGTGTTACGCGCCGGTGAAGTGCCGGATGTGCGGCCGCGCGATCGTTACCGTGGCGCGACCGTCTCCGGGAGGAGAAGAGCCGGCCGCGGTCGGCCTCTCGATGACCTGGCATGGGGGAGCCGAGTCGGGCAGTTCGGGAGGACCGGCCGCGGCCGGGGCATGTGTTCTCTCCGGGTCAGACCGCCTCGGCGTTCTCGGGGAGATCGACGGCGAGCTTGTCGGCGAGGTCGGCCACGGCGCCGAGGCCGCCGTAGTCGCGTACGGCCGTGTCGACCGTCTTTCGGATACGAGTGTTCACACGCTCGGAGCGGACCTTCTTCGCGATGTCCATGGCCTGTGCGGCGTAGGCCGTGCTCTCCTCGGGCTCGCGCTGGAGCAGGTGCACGGTGGCCACGCCGATGAGATTGAGCGCGTAGGACCGCTGGTGCTCGGAGTCCTTGGCGAACAGCTCCACCGCACGCCGCATGAGCGGCTCGGCGAGGGAGGCGTAGGTGGGGCTGCGGCCGGCGACATAGGCGAGGTCGCGGTAGGAGTGGGAGTTCTCGCCGTACAGCTCGGCCTCGGAGAAGAAGCGGATCCAGTCGGGGTCCGGCTCGTCCCACTCGTCGGCCTCGGCGAAGGTGTCCTCGGCCATGCGGACCGCGCGCTTGGTCCTGCCGGGCTGGCCCATGTTCGCGTAGGCGCGGGCCTCCATCGCATACAGCATGGACTGGGTGCGCGGGCTCGCGCAGTCGCGGCTGCCGTACTGGGCGAGGTGGATCAGCTCCAGGGCGTCCTCGGGCCGGCCGAGATGGATCATCTGACGGCTCATGCTGGCGAGGATGTACGAGCCGAGCGGCTTGTCCCCGGCCTCCTTGGCGGCGTGCAGGGCGAGGACGAAGTACTTCTGCGCGGTGGGCTGGAGGCCGACGTCGTACGACATCCAGCCGGCCAGTTCGGCCAGTTCGGCGGCGACCTGGAACAGCTTGCGGGTGGTGGCCTCGGGCTGGGGCTCCTGGAGCAGGTCGGTGACCTCGTGCAGCTGGCCGACGACCGCCTTGCGGCGCAGGCCGCCGCCGCACTGGGCGTCCCACTGGCGGAACATGCGCGTGGTGGACTCCAGCAGGTCCAGCTCGGGCTGGGAGAGCCGGCCCGGCCTGCGGGGGTCGAGGGCGGACCGCGGTTCGGGCGGGCCCGCGGCGCCCGGGACCGGCACGAGCCAGCGTTGCATGGGCTCGATGAGGGAGG
Source organism: Streptomyces sp. NPDC014991 (assembly GCF_043080665.1). NCBI lineage: Bacteria > Bacillati > Actinomycetota > Actinomycetes > Kitasatosporales > Streptomycetaceae > Streptomyces > Streptomyces sp. NPDC014991. The sequence goes on along the minus strand of NZ_JBIBVY010000017.1, from coordinate 19,056 downwards.
GGCCCGCGGACAGCGCGAGGGAGGTGCCGAGGAAGCCGCGCCGGGCGAGCATCAGGTCGCTGCGGGAGAACTCGCTGAGCAGGGCGACCGCCTGCGGGCCCGTCCAGGGCAGGTCGACTCCGGAGGCGGCGGGTGACCGGCGGGCGGTACGCAGGCCGAGGTCCTCGACGGAGACCACGCAGCCGAAGCGCTCGGAGAACAGCTCAGACAGGATGCGCGGGATCGGTTCGCGCGGGTTCTCCCCGTCCAGCCAGCGCCGTACGCGTGAGGTGTCGGTGGAGATGTGGTTGGCGCCCAACTGGCGCGCCCGGCGGTTCACTTGGCGGGCCAGCTCGCCTTTGGACCAGCCGCTGCGCACGAACCACGAACCGAGCAGCTCGTTGGGGCGCTTGTCAGCGTTCGTCCCGCTACCGCCGTTGCCGCCCACTGGAACGCCCCCATACCTGAGACCACTTGCCGCCGAGTGCGCCAAGCCCTATCAGAATGCCGGTGAGGACGGCCTCCCGTCCGCCGCTTCTCACCCTTCGAACGAGCTGACGACTTGCCTCCGGCATACCCACGGGTACATGCGCCCCCAGGACTCGCACACTGACAGTAATCCCCCGATCACGCACCCACCACGGGAATCCCGGAAACGCCACCATTCGCCACCCCTTCGTATGAACTCACCGTCGGCTCCGCACGATTGACTTGACACAGGACGAAGGGAAGCGGGCGAAGTGATGCACGTGGGGGCGCGCGTCCCGCGATGTGCCACCCGATGCGCTTCCGAGCGCCACCTCGCCCCCGGAGCGTCAGGGGCGGGCGAGCCGTAACGTTACGTTCCGCTTCCGTCTCGCTCCGTGGCGTGACCACCGGCGCGCAGGACCCGTTGGAGGGGGCATGGGCTTCACGATCGGCGGCATCCGTGAGATCCGTTCCGGCACGCGCCGGCGCGGCCGGTCCGCCGAGTGCACAGCCGTCGCCGCCGAGTTCACCGGACTGTGGGGCTGGGACGTGGTGCCGGGGGCGCGGGCCGCGGCGGGCACCTGCTCGTGCGGACGGCCCGACTGCCCGGCGCCGGGCGCGCACCCACTGGGCTTCGCGCCGCCGGTGCCGGCCGGGGCCACGCTGGACGAGGTCGGCAAGGCCTGGGCCGAGTTCCCCGGCGCCTCGGTGATGCTGCCGGTGGGCCGGGCGTTCGACGTCCTCGAGGTCTCCGAGTCGGCCGGCCGCCGCGCCCTGCTCCGCCTGGAGCGCATGGGTCTTCCGCTCGGCCCGGTCACCGCCACCCCGGACGGCCGCGCCCACTTCTTCGTGGCACCCGGCTCCGCCGCGGACCTCCCCCGGCTGCTGTACCGCATGGGCTGGGACGACCCCGCCGCGCTGGACCTGCGCGGGCTCGGCCCGGGGACGCACATCACCGCGCCGCCGTCCGACCGGGGCGGCCTCGGCCCGGTGCGATGGCTCCGCCCGCCCGCGCTGGACGCGGTGACGCGCCCGCCGGCGGCCCGGCTGCTGCTGGGCGCGCTGGCGTACGTGGCGCACCGCTCCCGGGCCTGACCGCGGGCGCACAGGACGAAGCGCCCGTCCCCGACTGCACCTCGGGGGCGGGCGCTTCTCCCTCTCCTGTCGCGGCCGAGGACGCCTCCCCTGCCGCGGCCGCTTCCTACTCGCCGATGAGCGCGTCCACGAACGCCTCCGGCTCGAAGGGCGCGAGATCGTCCGCCCCCTCGCCGAGCCCGATCAGCTTCACGGGCACGCCCAGCTCGCGCTGGACCGCGACGACGATGCCGCCCTTGGCCGTGCCGTCCAGCTTGGTCAGCACGATGCCGGTGATGTTCACGACCTCGGCGAAGACGCGGGCCTGCACCAGGCCGTTCTGGCCGGTGGTGGCGTCCAGGACGAGCAGCACCTCGTCCAGCGGCGCGTGCTTCTCCACCACACGCTTGACCTTGCCCAGCTCGTCCATGAGGCCGGTCTTGGTGTGCAGGCGGCCGGCGGTGTCGATGAGGACGACGTCGGTCCCCATCTCCTTGCCTTCCTTGACCGCGTCGAAGGCCACGGAGGCGGGGTCGCCGCCCTCGGGACCGCGCACGGTGTAGGCGCCGACGCGCTCGCCCCAGGTCTGGAGCTGGTCGGCGGCGGCGGCCCGGAAGGTGTCGGCGGCACCCAGTACGACGGTGCGGCCGTCGGCGACCAGCACCCGGGCGAGCTTGCCGGTGGTGGTGGTCTTGCCGGTGCCGTTGACACCGACGACCATCACGATGCCCGGCCTGCGGCCCTCGGGTTCGGTCCTGACCGCGCGGTCGACGTCGGTGCCGACCAGGTTGAGCAGCTCCTCGCGCAGCAGGGCGCGCAGCTCCACGGGGGTGCGGGTGCCGAGCACCCGCACGCGTTCGCGCAGCCGCTCGACCAGTTCCTGGGTGGACTGCACGCCGACGTCGGCGGTGAGCAGCGTGTCCTCGATCTCCTCCCAGGTGTCCTCGTCGAGGTGCTCACGGGAGAGCAGCGTGAGCAGGCCCTTGCCGAGGGCGTTCTGCGAGCGGGACAGGCGGGTGCGCAGCCGGATCAGCCGGCCTGCGGTGGGCTCCGGGATCTCGATCCCGACAGGAGCCTCGACTACGGGGGGTTCCTCTACGGCGACCGGCGGGGGGCCGCCCGGGAGATCCACCTCCTCGATCGTCCGGCGCGGTTCGTCGCGCGGCGTCTCGGCCTCGTCGCCGACGTGCGGCTCGGCCGGTGGCGCGGTGATGTCGGGCGTCCTCGGGGGCGGCGGAGGCAGCGGCTTGTGGCGCCGGCTGCCCACGATCAGCCCGCCGAGCGCGCCGAGCACGACCACGGCGATGACTACAGCAAGGATGACGGTTTCCATAACCCGACCAGTATCGGCCATGGGCATCCTGAGAGCCTCGTTTGTGGCTTCCTCCGAGAGACAAACGCCACTTAACACAAGGACTCGGAGCAAAGTACGATGGTGACACCGCTGTCCACGCGCGTAGAGTCCCCTCGTCCCCCTGTCCCCCCATGTCTGGCACCTCTTTCATGAGCAAAACCGTCGAGACCGAAGGCGCTCTCGAGACCCGCGGTATCGAGCAGGTCCCCGACCACGAGCGCACGGCGAAGACCCGCGAGCTGTTCCCCACCTGGGTCGGCGCGAACATCAGTGTGCTGCTGCTGACGATGGGCGCCAGCCTGGTCGTGGCCTACCACCTGAACATCTGGCAGGCGCTGGTCGTCGCCGTGGCCGCGCCGGTCGTGTCGTACGGCCTCGTCGGGCTGATCGGCATCGCGGGCAAGCGCGGCGGCGCGCCCGGCATGGCGCTGTCGCGCGCGGTCTTCGGGCAGCGCGGCAACCTGCTGCCCGGTTCGCTGATCTGGGTCGCGCGCTGGGGCTGGGAGACCATCAACGCGGTGACCGGCGCCTACGCGATGCTCACCATCCTGGACATCCTGTTCGGCATCAGGGCCAACAGCGTGCTCGACATGGTGATGCTGCTGGCGTTCGTCGTCGCGACCTTCGTGATCTCCGGGCTCGGCATCAACGCCGTGCAGAAGTGCAACAAGTACGCGACGTACCTCTTCGGTGTCTTCTCCGTGCTCGTCCTGGGCTACCTGGTGGCGAACACCGACTGGTCGAAGGTCATGGACCACGGTGCCGGCTCCACGGCCTCGGTGATCACCGGCGTCGGCATGATCGCGGCAGGCGGCGTCAGCTGGATCCCGTCCGCGCCGGACTTCACCCGCTATCTGCCGCGCACCGCGTCGTCGAAGGCGATCGTGGGGACGGCGGTGGGCGGCGCCGGTGTCGTCGTCCTGCCGATGGTCCTGATGGGGGCGGTGATGGCGGTGTCCACGCCCGACCTGGCCTCGGCGACCGACCCGGTGTCCTTCCTCGGCGAGATCCTGCCGACGTGGATCGCGGTGCCGTACCTGGTCATCGCGCTGATCGGCATGCTGCTGATCAACTCGATGTCGATGTACTCGGCGGGCTTCACCGCACAGACCCTCGGCTTCAGGGTGCCGCGGCACTGGGCCGTCTCGGTCAACGCCGTGATCTCGCTGATCTTCGGCGGCGTGCTGATGCTGGTGGCGACGAGCTTCATGGGCTCCTTCATCGCCTTCCTGTCCCTGCTCGCCGTCGCCTTCTCCGCCTGGGTCGGCGTCTTCGGCGCGGACATGCTGCGCCGCACCGAGTACGACGGCCGGGCCATGGCCGACACCACGCGCACCAGCGCCTACTGGTACCGGGGCGGCTTCTCCCCCGCGGCCGTCGCGGCGTGGGCGGTCGGCCTGCTGTCGGGGCTGATGTTCACCACGTCCGACTGGTTCACCGGCCCGCTCGCGAAGAACAACGTGATCGGCGAGTACGGCCTCGGCTGGGTGGCGACGATCGTGATCTCCGGTGTGCTGTACCTGGCGCTGCCGAAGCCGGCGGTCGGGCGTCCGGCGGCGGGCACGCCCGCGCCGGAGCCCGAGATCCTGACCGTCTGACCCCGTACCGGCCACCGGCCACCGTCCCCCTCCACCGAGCCGCACCGGAGGGGGACTTCGCATGCCCGCGGTCGCAGCTCCCTCGGTGGCGTCCCCCGGTCGCAGCTCCCTCGGGCGCGTCCCGCGGTCGTACGTCCCGATCCCGGACTGCCGTTCCCGCCGAGCGCACACCTGCCGGGTACGGCGGCGCCGGGCGCCCGGACCGATGCCGGCGGAGGAGGGGCGGACGAGGGGTGTGGGGTCCGCCGCTGTTCGCGGACCGGGCGCCGTCCTCGCCCGGTGGCCGACGTCGGCGGCCTGCGGACCGCGCCTCCGGGCCCGGTGACGTACGCGGCCGCCGGGGAGGACGCGGTAGCGGCGCGCCACGCCCGGGGGGGCCGACGCCCGGGACTCTCCGGCTCCTTCGGCTTCGGCCCGACTCCGGTTCCCACGGCTCCGGCGCCTCCCGCTGCTCCGGCGCCTTTCGGTTCCCGCGGCTCCCGTTCCCGCCGCGGCGTGCCCGGACAGCGCACCGCCGCCCCCGGTCCGGGCAGTGGCCGGGCCGGGGGCGGCGGACGGTACGAGGAGAGGGGCAGCGGGGACTTGGCCCTTCTCCCCGAGTACGGGGACCTCGCGAGGAGGCTCAGCCCATCTCCTCCAGGGTCTTGCCCTTCGTCTCCTTGACGAACTTGAGGACGAACGGGATGGAGAGCGCGGCGAAGACCGTGTAGATCACGTACGTGCCGGAGAGGTTCCAGTCGGCCAGCGACGGGAAGCTCGCGGTGATGGCCCAGTTGGCGATCCACTGCGCGGCGGCGGCCACGCCGAGGGCGGCGGCACGGATCCGGTTCGGGAACATCTCACCGAGGAAGACCCAGACCACCACGCCCCAGGAGAGGGCGAAGAAGAGGACGAACACGTGGGCGGCGATCAGGGCGACCCAGCCCTGGGTGGCGGGCAGCTTGCCGCCGACGAGGTCGTAGGAGAACGCCCAGGCCTCCAGCGCGAGACCCACGACCATGCCGACCGAACCGATGAGGGCGAGCGGCTTGCGGCCGACGCGGTCGACGAAGATCATCGCGATCACGGTGCCGACGATGTTGATGATCGACGTCGTGAAGGAGTAGAGGAACGAGTCCGTCGGGTCGACGCCGACCGACTGCCACAGCGTCGAGGAGTAGTAGAACGCGACGTTGATGCCGACGAACTGCTGGAAGACCGACAGGCCGATACCGATCCAGACGATCGGCTTGAAGAAGAAACCGCCGCCGAGCAGGTCCTTGAACGTGGACTTGTGCTCGCTCTTCATCGCGTGCTCGATCTCGGCGACGCGGGCGTTCAGGTCGACGCCCTCGCCCTCGACCTCGGCGAGGATCTCGCGGGCGCGCTCACGCTTGCCGACGGAGAGCAGGAAGCGGGGGGACTCGGGAATCGCGAAGGACAGCAGGCCGTACAGGACGGCCGGGACGACCATCACGCCGAGCATGACCTGCCAGGCCTCCAGGCCCATCAGCTTGCCGCGCTGGTCGCCGCCGGCGGCGTTCAGCAGGCCCCAGTTGACCAGCTGGGAGACGGCGATGCCGATGACGATCGCGGCCTGCTGGAAGGAGCCGAGCCGGCCGCGGTAGGCGGGCGGGGCGACCTCGGCGATGTAGGCGGGGCCGATGACGGAGGCCATGCCGATGGCGAATCCGCCGATGACGCGCCAGAAGGCGAGGTCCCACAGCGCGAAGGGCAGGGCGGAGCCGACGGCGCTGATGGTGAAGAGGACGGCGGCGATCTGCATGCACCGGATGCGGCCGATCCGGTCGGCTATGCGGCCGGCGGTGGCGGCGCCGATGGCGCAGCCGATCAGGGCGATCGCGATGACCTGGGCCAGGGCCGCCGAGCCGACGTCGTAGCGGGTGCGGATGGCCTCGACGGCGCCGTTGATGACGGAGCTGTCGTAACCGAACAGGAAACCGCCCATGGCGGCAGCCGCCGCGATGAAGATGACATGCCCGAGATGATCGGGATGAGCTGACCTGGCTCCTGACTGAGGTGCCTGCGCTGTGCTGGTCACGGAAAACTCCTCGGGCCGCGGCAACGCTGCCGGGGTGGGGTAGATCCCTTCCAGGTATCCAGTGGGGCACACGTTCACACCACTCATACCTGAAGGTAAAAGCAACGTTGCAGAGACTATGCCTTCAAGTTTCGAAGTCAATAGTCCGATGCGTGTGAGCTTTGAGATACAGATCCACACTTCACGTTCAAGAAGTGAACATCTAGTCAGTTGATCTTGAGCGACTGGCTAGCGAAGGCGCTGGGAAATGACCTTGGACACACCGTCGCCCTGCATGGACACGCCGTAGAGCGCGTCGGCGATCTCCATCGTGCGCTTCTGGTGCGTGATCACGATGAGCTGCGAGGCCTCCTGCAGCTCCCGCATGATCCCGATCAGCCGCTGGAGGTTGGTGTCGTCCAGCGCGGCCTCGACCTCGTCCATGACGTAGAAGGGGCTCGGCCGGGCCTTGAAGATCGACACGAGCAGCGCGACGGCTGTGAGCGACCGTTCGCCGCCCGACAGCAGGGACAGCCGCTTGACCTTCTTGCCCGGCGGTCGCGCCTCGACGTCCACGCCCGTGCTGAGCATGTTGCCGGGGTCGGTCAGCACCAGGCGGCCCTCGCCGCCGGGGAACAGCCGGCCGAAGACGCCCTCGAACTCGCGGGCGGTGTCGCGGTACGCCTCGGTGAAGACCTGCTCGACGCGCTCGTCGACCTCCTTCACCACCTGGAGCAGATCGGCGCGGGTCTTCTTCAGGTCCTCCAGCTGCTCGCTGAGGAACTTGTGCCGCTCCTCCAGCGCCGCGAACTCCTCCAGCGCCAGCGGGTTGACCTTGCCCAGCTGCTGGTACGCCCGCTCGGCCGCCTTCAGCCGCTTCTCCTGCTCGGCGCGCACGAAGGGGCACGGCTGGTTACGGGGGTGCTCGAGGTCGTCCGGCAGCACCTCGCCGTCGGCGGGGGGCGAGGGCGGAACGAGCTGGTGCGGCCCGTACTCCGCCACCAGCCCCGCCGGCTCCACCCCCAGCTCCTCCAGCGCCCTGCTCTCCAGCTGCTCGATACGCAGCCGCTTCTCGGCTCCGAGTACCTCGCCCCGGTGGACCGAGTCCGTCAGCTTGTCGAGTTCGGCCTTCAGCTCGCGTCCCGCGGTCCGGGCGGCGGTCAGTTCCTCCTCACGCCGGGCCCTGGCGGTCTCGGCCGCGGCGCGCTCCTGCTCGGCGCGGGCCAGGGACACCTCTACGTGCGCGAGCAGCCGGCGGGCCCCGGAGGCGACCGCTCCCGCGACGGCCGCCTCGTGCCGCAGCCGGGCCCGGCGCTGCTCGGCACGCGCGCGTGCCTCGCGTTCCGCCCGAGCCGCCCGCAGAAGCGAGTCGGCCCGCCCGGCGAGCCCCTTGACCCGCTCCTCGTGCGTACGGACCTGGAGCCGGGCCTCCATCTCGGTCTGCCGCGCGTTGGCACCGTCGGCGGCGAGCCGGTCCCGCACGGAGGTCTCCGGCTCCTCCTCGACCGGCATCTCCTCGGCCACCGCCAGCCGTTCGGCCAGCTCCTCGGCCTCCTGTACGGCCTTCTCCGACGCCTCCTGCGCGCGTGCGGCCGCCGCTGCGGACCGCTCCGCCTCCCCGGCGGCGCCGCGCGCCTGCCCGGCGAGCCGGCCCAGCTGCTGGGCGACCCCCGACTTCTCCCGGTCGGCGGCCCGGCGCCGCTCCCCCAGCTCCTCGACGAGGGCCGCCGCCTCCGTGCGCCGCTCGGCCGCCACCCGCTGGTCCTCGGCCAGCTCCGCGCAGCGCACCGCCAGTTCCGCCAGCTCGGCGGCGGCCTCGTCCACGGAGGCCTGCACCTCCAGCAGACTGGGCGCCCCGGCCGAACCGCCGTGCGCGAAGTGAGCCCCCAGCAGGTCGCCCTCGGCGGTGACGGCGGTCAGCTCCGGACACGCGTAGACCAGGGCCTCGGCGTCCGCAAGGCCGTCCACGACGACGATCCCCCGCAGCAACCGGCGCACGGCGGGCATGAGTTCACCGGGTCCACGGACGAGATCGGCGGCATGAAGCAGCGCACCGGACCGCACACCGGCCCGGACCGGATCAGGGTTGACGGACTCCGCATCACGGCCGGCGGGCCCGACGCCGGGGACAGCGGAGCCGGCTTCGGGGTCGGCGAGGCCGGCAGCGGGGGCGTCGGCAGGCGGGAGCCCGCCGGGCGCGGGAGTCGGCGCGTCGGCGGCGGCACGGCCGAGGGCGCCGGCCCCGGCAACGGGCGCGCCCCCGTCGGCGGACGACGGCACGCCGACGGCCTCCCCGCCGGTACGGACCGGCATGTCGGCCGTGGCGGCGGGCGTGTCCGCCTCACGGGTGCCGGGCTCGCGCACCGGACCGCTTTCCCGGGGGGCGGCGGGCGTGCGGAACATGGCCCGGGGGGTGTGTTCTGCCGGGACGGATGGTGTCGGTGACTGCTCCGGTGGGCCCGCCAGCAGGAGTGCCGCACGGCCGCCGTCCTGCTTGCGCAGCAGGCGCAGCGCCTCGGCCGCCGACGCCGGGGTGGTCACGGCGATCGCGTCCGCCGCCACGCCGAAGGCGGCGGCGAGGGCGGCCTCGTAGCCGGGAGTCACCGTCAGCAGCTCCGCCGCCGGACCCAGCACCCCGGTCAGCCGGTCCCTTGCCCCGAGCAGTATGCCGGTGCCGTCCTTGCGCCTGAGGCCGAGCGCCAGCGCATCGTGGCGGGCCTGGGTCGCGGCGCGCCGGCGTTCGGCCGCGGTGACCGCCTCGCGGGCCGCGCCGAGGGCGGCCTCCGCCTCCGCGAGCCGCCGCCTGGCCGCCTCGTGCTGCTCGGCGAGGTCCGCGTCGCCGAGATCGAGGCCGTCGACCTCGGCCTTCAGGGCCTCGTACTCCTCCTGCGCCCGGAGCGCGCGCGCCTGCGCCTCGTCACGGGCCGTGGCCAGCCGGTCGATCTCGGCCTGCGCGGAGGCGGCGCGTGAGCGGGCGGCGTTGACCTGTCCGGACAGCCGGGCCAGGCCCTCGCGGCGGTCGGCGATGGCGCGGGCGACGTCCTTGAGCCGGCGCTCCTCCACGGCCAGCTCGCGCTCCAGTTCGGCACGGTGGGCGACCGTGTCGTCCAGCGCCCGCCGCGCCGCCTCCAGGGCCGCCTTCAGCTCGGCCTCCTGCTCGCGGATGCGTGCGGCCTCGCGTTCCAGGTCCTCGGGGTCCCGGCCGTGCCGCTCCTCGGGGGGCGCGGAGGTGGCGCTGTGCACGCGGGCGTCGGCCAGCGAGATGGTGCCGCGTACACGTTCGGCCAGCTGGGACAGCTCGTACCAGGTCTGCTGGGCCCGCTGGAGGCGGGGGGTGAGCCGCCGTACCTCGTCCTCCAGCAGCCCCTCGCGGTGCAGGGCCTTCCTCAGTTCCTGCTCGGCGGTCTCCTTGCGTTCCGTCAGGGCGGCCTCGTCGGCGATCTCGGCCCGCAGGGCTTCGCGCAGGCGGACGAGGTCGTCGGCGAGCAGGCGCAGACGCGCGTCGCGGAGGTCGGCCTGGATGACGGCGGCCCTGCGGGCGACCGCCGCCTGCCGGCCCAGGGGCTTGAGCCGGCGGCGCAGCTCGTCCGTCAGGTCCTGCACGCGCGCGAGGTTGGCCTGCATGGCGTCCAGTTTGCGGAGCGCCTTCTCCTTGCGCTTGCGGTGTTTGAGGACACCGGCCGCCTCCTCGATGAAGGCGCGGCGGCCCGTCGGATCGGCGTGCAGGACGGAGTCGAGCTGGCCCTGGCCGACGATGACGTGCATCTCGCGGCCGATGCCGGAGTCGGAGAGGAGTTCCTGGATGTCCAGGAGGCGGCAGGTGTCGCCGTTGATCTGGTACTCGCTGCCGCCGTTGCGGAACATGATCCGCGTGATGGTGACCTCGGCGTACTCGATGGGCAGGGCGCCGTCGGAGTTGTCGATGGTCAGGGACACCTCGGCGCGGCCGAGCGGCGGGCGCCCGGTGGTGCCGGCGAAGATGACGTCCTCCATCTTGCCGCCGCGCAGCGACTTGGCGCCCTGCTCGCCCATGACCCAGCTGAGCGCGTCCACGACGTTGGACTTGCCCGAGCCGTTCGGGCCGACGACGCACGTGATCCCGGGTTCGAACCGGAGCGTGGTGGCGGAGGCGAACGACTTGAACCCACGGAGGGTCAGGGCCTTGAGGTGCACGCCGCTGGACTTTACCCGGCGCCGCTATCTCACTCCACGGACACTCGCAACCCCACGGTTTCGCCATTGAACGGACAGGGCACACCAGACGTTAAGAGGGTGAAAGGATGCTCGGGGGAAAGAAAGAAGGGACGCCGAGGCGTCCCTTGCAGTTCTGACGGCCGGGTCGCAGCCGTCCGATCAACTGAGCGGTTGATACGGGGCAGCCCGTTCGCTGCTACCGCTGTGGTGGAGCGATGCAGCTGTCAGGTGAGCGCAGGCTCCGCCTGGTGTGCGTCGATGCTCTCCATGATCCTGTCCTGAGAGGCGGCAGCCGACAGCGCTTCGTTCTCGGCCTGGATCCGTACCAACTCGGACTCCAGGTCCTGGACGCGCTGCTGCAACCGTCGCATCTCGGCGAGGAGTCGAGGGTCGGAGCCGCCGACGTAACCGAGAAGCGCCTTTGCCATGATGGATGGTCCTCCACACTGAGTGACCGACCGATGCGGTGTGGGTCGTGAGGGATTCGCACCCATGGTGCTTGGCACATCCGAGTGTTGCCCTGGTATTGCTCCATGCCAAACAGCTAGGGTGCGCGGGGCTTTCAGCGTCTCACCAAAAAGTTTGACGGTCAACACGATCACACCCTGTATCGGCGGGCGACCGGGGCGCGCGACCGGGAAACCGGTGGCGCTGCGACTCCTCCGGACCCTCAGGGCGTGGCGACCAGCAGTACCTGCGGAGCCTGCCACGCCGAGTCGTTCTTGGCAACCACCAGGTCGTTTCTGCTTTCCGGGGGGCACCCGCGGGGGTGTGCCGCACTCCCGTCCGCGGTCCGTACGCAGCGGGCTCAGCGGATCGCGAAGCTCTCGTAACCGCCCCGCGGTGTGTCCCAGATCTCGGTGACGCCGTCCACGCGCCCGGGCGTGTCGTCACCCTGGAGCCAGTCCAGCAGTTCCTCGCAGCCCTCCCGGGGCCCCTCCGCGACCACCTGGACCCGGCCGTCGGCCAGATTGAGAGCAAAACCACTCAGGCCGCCGATCTCCAGCGCCCTGGCACGCGTGAACCAGCGGAAACCCACGCCCTGCACGTGTCCGCGGACCCAGGCGACCAGTCGTACTTCCTCACTCATGGCTGCAACCTAACCGGCCGATGTCGTCCGGGACACGTCGTCCCCCAGCGCCATGGGGTACCGTCCAAACCCAATCAATCGCATTTGAAACTCACTCGATCGAGTGAGTTGGGTGGGCCAGGGGGAGTCACTCGCCACGGAACCCGCGGCCGGACAGGCCCGCGGCGTACGGGCACCGGCCGACCGCGAGCACGAGGAAGAGGGCAAGGACATGGGACGCCACCGACGCTCAGCCGCCGGCCGCGCCGCCACGGGCCGCGCCACCGGAGCCCCCCGCACGCAGCCGTCCGGCACCGGGAGCGGCGACGCCCGGAACTCGTCCGCCGGGGGACGACCGGCACCCATGGGCATCGCCCCCTATCTGAACCCGGAGGCCTACGCCGAGGCCACCGCCAGGGCACAGGCCTATCTGTTCTCGACGGACGACGGCGCGGCACCGGCCGCGCCGGTGTATGACCCGTCACCGGCCGCGCCGGCGTCCCCGTCCGGTTACCCGGGCGGCGGGTCCACCCCGCCCGGCGGTCCGTCGCACGGCCGGCGGCGCGGCCAGAAGGCGGCGCGGCCGGTGCGTACGGGCCTGCTCGGGGTGTCCGCGGCCGTCGCCCTCGGCACGGTCGCGGTGGCCACGGGTGTGATGCCGGGCCTGGAGCACTACCAGCTCGGCGGCGGCACCCACACCACCGGCGGAGACCGGGTGCAGGCCGTTGACACACCCGGCAACACGGCCAGTGAGCAGGGCGGCACCTCGGGCACCGCCGAGAACCGGGACGGCGGCACCGCCGCCCCGGGCACCGGGCACACCCGCACGCCGAGCCCGTCGGCCTCCGCACCCACCAGCGCGTCCGCGTCCGCCTCCGCGTCGAAGCCGGCGGCCTCCCGCACGCCGGCCCCGTCGAGGACGGCCACCCGGAAGCCCGCGCCGCGGACCACCCCCAGGGCGACACCGTCCACGCCGGCCGAGCACGGCGGCACCCCGTCGCGTACGGCCACCGAGGCGCCGACCCCGACCTCCGCGCCGGTGACCGTGTCGGCGGAGGCCGCCGCCGGGGCCGAGGTGCTGAGACTGGTCAACGACGAGCGGGCGAAGGCCGGTTACAGCCCGCTGTCGGCGAACTCCTCCCTGACCTCGCTGGCCGGGGTGTTCAGCGACGACATGGCCGCGCGCGGCTTCTTCGACCACACCGACCCCGACGGCCGTACCCCGTGGGACCGGGCCGCGCGGGCCGGCATCACCGACCTCGGCGGCGAGAACATAGCCCGCGGTCAGAGCGACGCGGCGGCCGTGGTGCAGGCGTGGATGGACAGCCCCGGTCACCGCGCCAACATACTGAACCCGGACTTCAAGACCCTCGGTGTCGGCGTCCACTTCGGCCCGGGCGGCCCGTGGTGGACACAGGACTTCGGCTACTGAGCCGCGGCACCGACGGCCGCTAACCTCTGGTTAGCGCAACCTTTCGGTGCGCGCTGCGCTCGCGTACGCTGGCGGGATGAGCGGTACGAGCGCCACCACCGGGGACACGACGGGGCACGCCGCCGGGGACGCCACCCCGGACCACGAGGACCTCGCCTACGACGTCTTCGCCAGGGCCTGCCCGTCGCGCGGAACGCTGGAGCACGTCACGGGGCGCTGGGGCGGACTGACGCTCGGCGCGCTGTACGAGGGCTCGCTGCGCTTCAACGAGCTGCGCCGCCGCGTCGACGGGGTGAGCGAGAAGATGCTGTCCCAGACGCTGCACGCGCTGGAGCGCGACGGCCTGGTGCACCGCGAGGCCCAGCCGACCAATCCGCCCCGCGTGGACTACGAACTGACTGCCCTGGGCCGCCGGGTCGCCGAGCGGCTGCTCGCGCTCATCCACTGCGTGGAGGACGCGATGGACGACGTACTGGCGGCGCGCACGGCGTACGACGGCCGGCAGCCGGCGTAGCCGCGGAAACCTCGTTCCCCCGTGGCCGCGTGTCCTGTCCGGGCCTCTCAGCTCCGGCCGGGCCCGTCGGTGCGGGGTGGCCGCTGGCAGGCCGGACAGAAGTAGCTCGAGCGGTTCATCCAGGGCCGGCGGCGGACGGGGGTGCCGCAGCGGCGGCAGGGCTCGCCCTCGCGGCCGTACGCGTCCAGGGAGCGGTCGAAGTAGCCCGACTCGCCGTTGACGTTGACGTACAGACTGTCGAAGCTGGTGCCGCCGACCGCCAGCGCGGCGTTCATCACGTCCCGGACGTGGCCGAGCAGTTCGGCCGTGACCGGGCGGGTGAGGCGGGCCGTCGGGCGTTCGTAGTGGATGCGGGCGCGCCACAGCGCCTCGTCCGCGTAGATGTTGCCGACCCCGCTGATCAGCGACTGGTCCAGCAGGGCCCGTTTGATCGTGGTCCGCTTGCGGCGCAGCGCCTGATGGAAGGCCTCGTCGTCGAAGAGCGGGTCCAGGGGGTCGCGGGCGATGTGCGCGATGACGTCGGGCAGGCCCTCGGAGGTGTTGTCGTGCAACGACAGGCCGCCGAAGGTCCGCTGGTCGACGAAGCGGAGTTCGGTGCCGAGGGAGTCGGCGAACCGGACCCGCACCCGCAGGTGCTTCTCGTCGGGCGCCGTGTGCGGCTGGACCAGCAACTGGCCGCTCATGCCCAGGTGGGCGAGGACCGACTGGTGCGTCTCCTCCAGCGGCAGCCACAGGTACTTGCCGCGTCGGCGCGGGACACCGATGTGGTGGCCCTTGAGCCGGTGTGCGAAGTCGTCGGGGCCGGCCACGTGCCGACGGACCGCACGCGGGTGCAGCACCTCGGTCTCGGCGACGGTGCGGTGGGCGACCCAGCGTTCCAGGCCACGCCGGACGACCTCTACCTCGGGCAGCTCGGGCACGGGACTCCTCGGACAGATCTGCGGGCAGCGGCAGCGTAACGCCGTGGACGGACCGAGCGCCCGCCCCGTACAGACGGGACGGGCGCTCGGGTGGTGCTCTGTCAGGCGGTGGCGGACGACGTGTCGCCGTCCTTGACAGCGTTCCCGACGGCCTTCTCGGCCGCCTTGGCTCGCTCGTCCGCCGCGGCCCGGATGGACCGCCAGGCGGACTCTGCGGCCTGCTGCTCCGCCTCCTTCTTGCTGCGGCCGGTGCCGGTGCCGTACGAGACGCCTCCGACGCGGGCAGCAGCAGTGAAGATCTTCTCGTGGTCGGGGCCGGTCTCCGTGACCAGGTACTCGGGCACGCCGAGCCCCTCGATCGCGGTCAGCTCCTGCAGGGACGTCTTCCAGTCCAGGCCTGCGCCGAGATTGGACGACTTCTCGATCAGCGGGTCGAAGAGCCGGTGCACCAGCTCGGACGCCGCGTCGAGTCCCTGATCGAGATAGACCGCGCCGATCACCGCTTCCAGGGTGTCGGCGAGGATGGACGCCTTGTCCCGCCCGCCTGTGCCCTCTTCACCACGGCCGAGCCGGATGAAGGCGCCCAGGTCGAGGCCGCGCCCCACCTCCGCCAGCGCACGAGAGTTGACCACCGCGGCCCGCAGCTTGGCCAGCTGGCCTTCGGGCAGGTCGGGGTGGATGCGGTACAGCGTGTCCGTGACGACGAGGCCGAGCACGGAGTCCCCGAGGAACTCCAGCCGCTCGTTCGTCGGCAGACCGCCGTTCTCGTACGCATAGGAACGGTGGGTCAGCGCACGCACCAGAAGGGCGGACTCGAGCCGGTAGCCGAGCCGCCCTTCCAGAAGCGCGTGGGACGAGGCCTGGTTGTCCACTTTTTTCCTGGCGGAAGCGTCCGCCTTGGCGTCCTTCTTCGGACTGGACACAGTGCCTCTCACCAGCCCGCTCAGACTTCGAGGACCTGGCGCTTGTTGTAGGTGCCGCAAGACGGGCACGCGATGTGCTGCTGCTTGGGCTCGTGGCAGCGCTCGCACGCAACCAGGGTGGGGACCGCAGCCTTCCACTGCGACCGGCGGTGGCGCGTGTTGCTGCGCGACATCTTCCGCTTCGGAACAGCCACGGCTACTTCTCCTGCTTCTCGTCGACGCCCGCTTCGGCGCCGCTCATCTCGTCCTTCTCGCCGTCCGTCGTCGAACCGGCGAGTCCCTGCAAAGCCGCCCAACGGATGTCGACGGCGTCATGGTGGTGGTCCGGGTCGTCCGCGAGCCGCACTCCGCACTGGGAGCACAGGCCCGGGCAGTCGTCCTGGCACACCGGCTGCATCGGCAGTGCGAGCACCACCGCATCGCGCAGCACGGGTTCGAGGTCGATCAAGCCGTCCTCGACATAGAGCCTGTCCTCGTCGTCCTCGGCGTCGTCGCCCGGTTCCGCGATCACGCGGCCCCGGTCGTCGGCGTCAGGGTACGAGAACATCTCCTGGAAGTCCGCTTCGAGCTCCAGCTCGACCGGCTCCAGACACCTTACGCACTCCCCCTCGGCGGTCGCACGGGCGGTGCCGGTGACAAGCACACCTTCCATGACCGACTCGAGCCGGAGTCCGAGTTCCAGCGGGGCGCCCTGCGGCACTCCGATGACCCCCTGGATGCCGAGATCACTGGGGGCGTCGATCTGGCGGGTGAGGCGCTTGAGCGCGCCAGGACGCCGGCCCAGCTCGTGCGTGTCGATCACGAGGGGGTTGCGGTGGTCGAGGCGGGCGTTGGGAGCCATTCCTGCTTTCGATCTGTGAACTCGGAGGGACGCCACCCGCAGGTGTGGCGGGCAGCGCTGATCGCGGACATACACGCGACCGAAGAGCCAGGATACTGGACCTTTGGCTCAGGACCCAATCCGGTCCGGCTACAGGCCCCGGCCCTGCTCGTACGCCCTCAGCTGCTCGGCGCTGATCATACCGGTGTCGAAGAGGCTGGTCTCGTCGAGCGCGTAGCCCTGCTGGGGCTGTTGCTGCTGGGGTTGCTGGGTCTGCTGGGGCTGTTGCGGGTCGTAGCCGGCCTGCTGGGGGTCGTAGGAGCCCTGGTAGGCGTACGGGTCGGCCTGCTGGTAGCCGTAGGGGTCGGGCTGCGCGTAGTCCGGCTGCTGCGGAAAGCCGCCGTACGGGTTCTGCTGCTGCTCGGCGGGGGCCGCCGCCGCGGGCGCGTAGCCGGGGGACGTCGGGTAGGCGGGCTGCTGCTCGTACGTCGGCTCGGGCTGCCGCTGGGCCGCCGCGCGGTCGCTGTCGGCGAGGGCCGCGAGGTCGGCGAGGTAGTCCGCGTCGCTGGAGTGCTGGAAGGTCGTGGTGTCGTCGGCGAGGGCACCGAGGTCGTCGGTGGCGATCCGGCCGTGCAGTTTCTGCCGGCCGCGGCCGACGGCCTCCAGGGTCTTGGCGAGGACCGCCTCGAAGGCGCCCAGCTTGGCGTCGACGTACGCGTCCGCGTTGTGGCGCAGGGTCTGCGGGTCCTGGCTGCGCTCGGGGGCGTCCTCGTCCTCGTAGCCGTTCTCGTCCAGGCCGGGCCCGGTGCCGAGCAGCTTCTCGCGGCCCCGGCCGACCGAGCCGAGGGTCTTGGTGAGGACGACCTCGAAGTTGGCGAGCTTGGAGTCGACGTAGTCGTCGGCCTCGGCGCGGATCTCCTCGGCCTCCCGGCGGGCCTCGGCGAGGATGCGGTCGGCCTCGGCCTGGGAGCGGCGGGCGATCTCGGTGTCGGAGATCAGCGAGCCCCGCTCGGCGTGCGCGTTCCCGATGATCCGCTCGGCCTCCAGCCGGGCCTGCTCGACCATCTGCTCACGGTCGCCGATCAGTTCCTGCGCCTGCGCGAGGGAACCGGGCAGCGCCTGGCGCACCTCTTCGAGCAGCGCGAGCAGTTCGGCGCGGTTGACCACGCAGGACGCCGACATGGGCATGCCCCGGGCGCCGGAGACCGTGGTGACGATCTCGTCGAGCTTCTTCTGCACGTCCACCTGTGCTCGCCACTCTCTACAGCCGGGTTGGAGACGGACGGGACGACTGTAGCCCCATCAGCCCTTGGCGAGGCGCTCGTTCAGGGCCGCCAGGACGGGGCCCGGCACCAGGTGGGAGACGTCGCCGCCCCAGGCCGCGACCTCCTTGACGAGGGAGGAGGAGAGGAAGCTGTAGGTGGGGTTGGTGGGCACGAACAGCGTTTCGACGCCGGTGAGGCCGATGTTCATCTGGGCCATCTGGAGTTCGTAGTCGAAGTCGCTGACGGCGCGCAGGCCCTTGACGATGGCGGGGATGTCGCGCTGCTTGCAGAAGTCGACGAGGAGCCCGTGGAAGGCCTCCACGCGGACGTTGGCGTACTCGGAGGTGACCTCGCGGATCAGCTCGATCCGCTCCTCGATGTCGAACAGGCCCTTCTTGGACTTGTTGATCATCACCGCGACGTAGACCTCGTCGTAGAGACGGGAGGCTCTGGCGATGATGTCGAGGTGTCCGTTGGTGATCGGGTCGAACGACCCGGGACAGACGGCGCGGCGCACTTGTGATCCCTCGCTCTCCGGTCCGGTCATCGTGCGTCTTCGCACGTAGAGGCGGCGCGACCGTACCAAAACGTTCCCTCGCCGTAGCGACGGGACCGGAGCGCCTCGAAGCCGTCCGGCCAGTGGAATTCGCCGCCTCTGGTGCTGCGCTCCACGGTGACGAGGGCTTCGGCCGCGAGCCAGCCCTCCGAGCGGAGTGTGAGCAGGATCTCGCGAAGATCGTCGTCCGTGACGGCGTACGGGGGGTCGAGGAAGACCAGGTCGTACGGCTCGGCGGGGGGCGCGGTCCGGATGACCTGTTCGGCTTTGCCCGCACGCACCTCGGCGCCGGGGAGGCCCAGGTTGCGCACGTTCTCCCGGACCGTTCTCGCGGCGCGGGCGTCCGCCTCGACCAGCAGGGTGTGGCTCGCACCCCGGGAGAGTGCCTCCAGGCCCACGGCGCCCGAGCCGGCGTAGAGGTCGAGGACGCGTTCGCCGTCCAGGGGGCCGCGGAGGAGGGACTGCCAGGTGGAGAAGAGGCCCTCGCGCGCGCGGTCCGATGTCGGCCGGGTTCCGGTGCCGGGCGGTACCGAGAGGCGACGGCCGCCGGCCGCGCCGGCGATCACGCGGGTCATGTCGGGAGTCCTTCTTCGTCGGCGGCTTTCGGGGTCAGTCTGGCAGGCCCCGCGGGCGGGTGCCGATCGCCGTCGGCGCCGCCGCGGGCCGGTACGTGCCCGCGGCGGCGCCGCGGACCGGCGAACCCAGGGTCTTTCGTTCGGCTCAGGCCGGATCAAGGCATGATCCGGACGAGAGGGCCTAGGGTCTTTCGTTCGGCTCAGGCCGGATCAGGGAGCGGGTCCTGGTGCCGTGCATCGCAAGGCGGAGGAGGGCGCCATGGCGGAGCCATGGCAACCGACGACAACGCGGCGA